>JAHRVB010000224.1 GCA_019090895.1 Kangiellaceae bacterium | reverse complement strand
GAAATACTCTCTTACCTGCCCTTCTCTTACTCATTCAGTATGATTAAAGATGACGTCGTCGATAGTGCACTACTCAAAAGTAAACTCTGCAAACTACCCATTGAACTGATGCAAATCTCACAAAAGACAATCAAAAAAATTTCTTCCGTTGGATTTAAAACCATTAACGACATCCATAAACTACCGCACCATGCGTTGCAAAAACGCTTTGGCAGTGAGTCTCTTGAGTATCTGCTAAAACTATTCAATCAACTTGCCGATCCTAGAAAGCACTTTACCCCAGCAGAGTTTTTCCAACAACGGCTCGAATTCAATGAAGTGGTCCATCACCGCCAAGGTTTACTTTTTCCAATAAAAAGACTGTTAGAAAATCTCGTTCGTTTTTTACACTTGCAGCAAAAAAATGTTCAATCACTCAAATGGAAACTATTTGATTCTGGAAAAGGCAACATCTGTTTTGAAGTTGTTTTTTCTAATGCGGGCATTAACTATAAAAACTACCTTGAATTAACCCAACTCAATTTAGAGCAGCACAAACTCAAAGAACCCATTGAAGCCATAGAGCTTCTTGCAGAAGAGCTTTCTCCGTTAGAAGCTATTAGCCAAACATTATTTGAACAAGTTGGCGAGTTTTGTTCCAACCCTCATTTCATTAATAAGATAAGGGCCAAGCTTGGTAATAACAGCTGCCAGATTATTCAACCACTCTCTTCTCACCTGCCGGAGTTATGCTCTATTAACCAAGATATTATTATGGAAGTTAAGTTTAACAATAGCGACAAGAAAGGCAGCTATAAAAATCTAAACAAACAAGAGAGCAATGCCAACAACCCCACTTGGTTATTGACTCACCCTCAACCGCTTTCAGTCAATAACGGAATACTTCAATACAACGGCAAGCTAACCATTATTTCTTCAGCAAAAAAATTAACTACACATTGGTGGAAAAAAAATACCGCAAGAAACTATTACATCAGCGAGCATGAATCCGGCGGCTATTATTGGGTTTTTTATGATCTGATAAAAAAGCACTGGTTCTTACACGGCATTTATGGATAACGGTATGAATTTTGTCGAATTAGATACCACTAGCAACTTCAGTTTTTTGACTGGCGCTTCTCATCCAGAAGAATTAGTTGAACAGGCCATCAAGTTAAATTATCGCGGCATGGCCATCGTAGACGAATGCTCCTTAGCGGGGGTTGTGCGAGCACATGTTGCCGTAAGAAAACACTACCAAGACAAAACTAAAAAACGCGCCCATATTAATTCCAGTAATTCAAAAGCCTGTAACTATCAAACTAGCAACTCGCAAACTAGTAACGCGATACTATCCCCATCGAGAACCAGCCGCTTTAAACTAATCATCGGCTCCCGCTTGAAAGTTAACTTTCAATCTAAAAAAGACTTAGAGATCATCTTATTCTGTCCCTGCCGAGAATCTTATGCCGAACTTTCTTCATTGATCACTCGCGCAAGGCGAGCCGCAAAAAAAGGCGACTACTACTTAGAAGTAAACAACCTTCAACATTACATTGAACGTTGTTTATGTTTATGGATTACTCCCACTTTGAGTTATGAGCAGCAATTAGACCAGCTCAAGGCATTAGCACCGCTATTCCCTAAACGGTTATGGATTGGTTATAGCCGAGTGATGGCTTCAAACGATTACCAGTGTTATTTACAAAGTATGAAACTGGCTCAAATGTTAAATTTACCATTAGTAGCTCATAACAAAGTACTCATGCATAGCCGTCAGCGGTTAAAGTTACAACACTGTTTGCACGCCATAAAAACTAATCAAACCGTGCAAAGTTTAGGCGATGAACTTATCAGTAATGCCGAGAAAAGCTTGCGGCCGTTAGAGCAGCTAAAAAACCTCTATCCGAAATCACTCCTCGAAGAAACCAATCAACTTGCCGACTTATGCCATTTTTCACTCGACGAATTACGTTATGAGTACCCAGACGAAATATTACCAAAAACGGTTTCAGCGACGGATTACCTTTCACAACTTGCCTATCAAGGCGCGGAAAAACGCTGGCCACAGGGAGTAACCACAAAGATCACCGAACAAATCGAATACGAATTATCTCTGATTAAAGAACTGCAATATGAACATTATTTTCTAACGGTTTATGACATCGTTAAATTTGCCCGTTCTCAAAAAATACTGTGCCAAGGGCGAGGCTCTGCGGCTAATTCGGCGGTTTGCTATTGTTTATTTATTACTGAAGTCGATCCTGGGAATAGCGAATTATTATTTGAACGCTTTATTTCTGTTGAACGTGACGAGCCACCGGATATCGACGTTGACTTTGAACACCAGCGCCGTGAGGAAGTCATCCAATATATTTATAAGAAATACTCGCGTGACCGTGCAGCATTAACAGCGACAGTCATTACTTATCGATTAAAAAGTGCTATTCGCGATGTGGGAAAAGCCCTTGGTATTGATGCGCCGATATTAGAACACTTAAGTAAATCATTGGCCTGGTGGGATAAACCTGAAAGCCTGCAAAACTATTTCACTGAAAACAACCTATCGTTAGATGGCTGTTTAGCACAGAATTTTTATTTGCTAGTGATGAGTATCTTACGTTTCCCTAGACATCTGTCGCAGCACGTGGGTGGTTTCATTATCACCCGTAGAGCGATGTCGACTTTAGTGCCCGTAGAAAATGCCACCATGGCTGATCGAACAGTGATCCAATGGGATAAGTATGACATTGAAGCATTGGGCTTATTAAAAATTGATGTGCTTGGTTTGGGAATGTTAACCATGATCCGAAAATGCTTGGAAATGACTTCTCGTTACTCAGATGTTAAACAACTCTTCGATATTCCAAAAGAAGATCCTATCACTTACGATATGCTATGTAATGGCGATACTGTGGGAGTTTTCCAAATTGAATCTCGCGCTCAAATGAGCATGTTGCCTCGCTTACAACCTCGCTGCTTTTATGACCTAGTGATTCAAATTGCCATTGTTAGGCCTGGTCCTATTCAAGGCAACATGGTACACCCATTTTTAAAACGGCGCAGTGGCGAAATACCAGAGAGTTACCCTAATGAAGAAATTAAGCAAGTCTTAAAGCGAACTTTAGGAGTGCCTATTTTTCAAGAGCAAGTGATAAAACTGGCTATGGTTGCGGCAGGATTTAGTGGTGGCGAAGCCGATCAGCTCCGCCGAGCAATGGCATCATGGGGAAGGAACGGTGACTTATTTCAGTTTAAATCAAAACTACTGGGTGGCATGCTGTCTCGAGGTTATCACGCAGAATTTGCTGAACGAGTATTCGAGCAAATGAAAGGCTTTGGTAGTTATGGTTTTCCCGAATCCCACTCAGCCAGCTTTGCTATATTGGCTTATTTTTCATCATGGTTGAAGCGTCATCACGGCGCGGCCTTTTATTGTGCTTTATTAAACAGTCAGCCAATGGGTTTTTATAGTCCGTCGCAACTGGTTCAAGATGCTATTCGTCATCGTTTTACAATTCTGCCCGTTGATATTGATAACAGCCTGTGGGTATCCGATATTGTTCTTTCCAGTATGCCGCTTTCTGATATAGAACATTCCAATAAACCACCACAAACAATCCGCTTGGGTATGCATTTGATCAAAGGTTTTAATCAAGCCGCTGCCGAAAGAATTATTCAACAACGACAACAAAAGCCCTTTTCAAATATTAAAGATTTGGTTTATCGCTGTCAGTTAAATGCCATAGAGCGAAACGCGCTGGTACAAGCCAACGCCCTGCCCCGATTGGCCAAACACCGGTATCAAGCTCAATGGCAAGCATTAGCTATTGAGGAAGAAAAACCGTTATTGCAACCATTAGACACAATGGCCACACAAGCATCAGATATTGAACGCTCTATCACCGCACCAACCGCCGTTGAAGATATGGTTGCCGATTATCAAACAACGGGCATGACACTCAAGCAACATCCCATTGCTCTGATGCGACAAAGCGGTTGGTTAGAACCTTGCAAACGAGCCAGTGATTTAAAACACATGCGACAAAATCAGTTTGTCAAAGTTGCCGGAGTCGTTTCTTGCCGACAAAGGCCCGGCACTGCTTCAGGCGTATTATTTTTAACCTTAGAGGATGAAACAGGCAATATGAATGTGATTGTCTGGAAAAACACCTTAGAAAAATTCCGTAAGGCTATTTTAAGCAGCAGATTATTATTCGTTAAAGGCGTGATTGAACGAGAACGAAAAGTGGTCCATGTGATCGCCGGTCATATCTCTGATATTAGTGAACAACTACCCGCGTTTAAAAAAGGTTCTAGGGATTTTCATTAACCCCCTCTCCAACTGATATCTATCACCATTTATTAGTCGAAATAGACTTAAACTTAGATGGCTTCCTAAAGTAATAAAAAACACGTATATTACGGTTAATCTCTTGCGGCAATAAGATGCTAAGGAACTCTACAAAGTCTATGAACTCAATAAAAACAATACTTAGTTTATCCATCTCTTCAATACTGATTACGGTTGCATTCCTTCTGCCATTCACTTTCAAGTTGCAGGCTAAAACACCACTGACCTACGGTCACAGTGACACCATAGAATCTAAGATAATGAATCAACAACGTCGCTATATGGTTTCACTCCCAGAAAGATATTATGCAGAGACCTTTTCATATCCTACTTTATATGTGATCGATGGAGACTTTCAATTTCATCACGTGGCTAATACAGCCAAGCACCTTGCCCGCATGGGAAAAATACCACAAATAATAGTAGTCGGCATCGCTAACCAAGGACCAAAAGATTATCTATTTAGTAACACTTGGCAATTAGAAAGTGAAAAAGAATATGGTGGTATCGATTTGTTTAACCAATACCTTAAATCAGAACTATTGCCTAAAATCGATCAAACATTTAGAACCAATAGCCAAAAAGCAATAGCAGGTTATTCTTTAGGTGGATTATTTGTAATGAATAGCTATGTCGATCCTAGCACACCATTTAACGCATTTTTAGCAATGAGTCCAAGTGTTTGGTTTGACGATTATTCTTTTAATAATAGATTAAAGAACCATCTAGAAAAAGCTTCAGAATCACCACCCGCCTCTAGTACTAGCAAGCCTTTATTTATATCGCTAGCCAGTGAACAAGGAATGGGAGTTGAGGATCTTGTTAAAACCTTAGAGAAAAACAACAATGATAAAATCTCAAATTGGCAATACAAACACTACCCTAACGAAACTCACTATACCACTGCATTACCAGCTTTAAATGACGGTTTACAATTTCTATCACCAAATCATTTTGTCGATATGCCTGAATTGATGAAACTATCCAGTGTCGAAAATATTTTTGAGAACTTTAAAAAGAAAAAATCTAACTGGAGTGGTTTTCGCCTCGATTGGCTACAAAGCTATACCTTAGCTAAATATGTGATTGGTTCAAAAAAAATAAAACAAATTCCAAAAGCACTCGAATACACAAAACAACTATTTCCTGAATCTTATTCCGAATTGGCTATTAACTTCTCACTCGGTCTAAACAAAAAGGAAAAATATCAACAAGCCCTCGATTTATTAATGAGCATTGAAAACGAAAATGCTAACAATTCAAAATGGCTCTACCAAACAAGCATTGCTTATCGAGGACTGGGCAATAAAAAGAAAGCTCACGAACTACACAAAGCAGCTCTTAAAGTGGCACAATCAACCAATTTAGAAAGCTGGGAATACTGGGAACTCGAACCTTATAAGTTACAGAACCACTAGCAACACTGACAACTTTTAG
This sequence comes from Kangiellaceae bacterium, assembly GCA_019090895.1. Classification (GTDB taxonomy): domain Bacteria; phylum Pseudomonadota; class Gammaproteobacteria; order Enterobacterales; family Kangiellaceae. Next base: position 363 of record JAHRVB010000224.1, on the reverse strand, counting down.
AAAACTACAACAATGATTAAAAAAGGAGACTATGAAAAGTCTTCTAATTATCGCCAAAAGCTGAGAGTATTTATACTGCCAAAATAAGTGTCTCTCCATCATTTGGAATATGAAATCTATGCGTCCAATTTCTTGAATTCACTTCATCAACCAGTTCCTTGCGAGTCACAGGACAATGGTCGAGAGCCTCCAAGTGATTGGCTATCACTTGCCCTTGAGACAATCCCCCTACTTCTAGGGCTTCTTCAAGTCCCATTATAATATCGCTACCTAAATCAAAACGAGCTCCACCAGCAGGCAATACAATCCAATCTGGTTTTTCATTGCTTATACAGCGACGTACTTCATCGGTCAAAATCGTAT
>JAHRVB010000223.1 GCA_019090895.1 Kangiellaceae bacterium | reverse complement strand
TCCTTTAGCATTTGTTCGATTTTAGTATCCTCGGCTATTAATAGTTCAAACTCGACCAACGGATATTTCTGTTTAAATATCCTTATCATTTCTGGTAAGTAATTAATAGCTTGCTCCATCCAGCAACCAATACGAATCATTCCACTGGCTTGTTGTTTGCTGGATTTAAGTTCTAATACGGCACATTCCATTGCCAACAGCGGCGGCTTAAATAATTGATATAATTTCTCACCGTCAGCGGTAAGTGAAATTTCTGCCCCCCGTCTGTCAAATAAATTTATTTCTAATTGTTCTTCTAACTTCTGCAATTGCAAGGATATCGCTTGTTGTGTCCGTAATAAACGATTAGCCGCTAAGGTTATGCTGCCACTATCAACAACCTCAACAAATGTTCGTATTTTATTAAAATCCACAATAACCACCTTCACTATTTAATATAAGAGCAAATGATAGCACAAGTTTTATTAATATATTTATCATAATTAGTTGTTATTAATTGTTTTCAAATACATCAATAATGTAACTCGTTCGATTGAAACAACTAACTTATTAAAGAGTAATATTATGACAAATGCAGACAAAACGATTGTAGTAATCGAAGCAACATTTAACCCAGATGGTATGAATACACCTGAGTTCAAAGAGTATTCGCGCCGATCTAACGCAAATGGTGAAGCCCATGGAGGTGTTGTTATTGGTAAATATCAAGTGACTGATAATTTGGGAAATGGTGACACACCTCATTTAGTACTAGTCATAGAATATCCCAGCGAAGAAAACGCAAAACAAACTTTTACTAACTCGGAATATCTAAACATATTACCGCTACGACACGTTGCGTTTAAGCAGGTTAATATCTTTCTAACGAACACCTTAGCGAGCTAACTTACGGGGAATATAAGATGAATTTATTAATAAAAACAACTGTTTCTGTTTTGCTTTTTGCTTTATGGAGTGCACAAAGTGCGAAGGCGGAAACATCGGCGTTGTTTGGAGTTTTCCAATCTGATTCTGACCAAAATTACCAAAAGACGATTAGTAGACTAGAAAACCTAGTTAAAAAGCAAGGTTGTACTCTACGTCGTGAAGGAAAAATTATGGGATCACAAGGAAATTACAAACTTCCGCCGGTTAATCAATTTTTTCTACTTAAATGTAATATGAATGTCTTGGCAAATAAATTAGCTAGTTCATGGATAGAGCAATTACAAAGTACAACTAAAAATTTAGTTATACTGGAAGGGGCATTTTTGAATTTAGAACAATCCTCAATTACTGGCTCGGGAACAAGTCGAAGTTATATTTTTAAACTAAGTGATTATAATAATATAGATCCAAGTCAACGTACCGAGGACCTCATTGAATTAGGAGAAATGGTTGAAACACGTGAGCATAAATACACAACGGAAGCTTTTGTACGTGTAAACAACGCTTTCGGTATGAATCGGCCAGATGAGCTAGTTGTGATCCATTATGACTCTAAAGAAGATGGTGAAAAATTTAGGCTAAACAATGCCGATATATTGAGTAATATAGGTGAATTTAACCAAGCACATTTAACTCAATTTAGTTATTTGTTTGCACAGTCAAATCGCTAAAAACTGGGCGACGAGATAACCGGTCAGGTCGCGTTATTAATAATTGGTCCCTTAGAGCCTCCCAGCCCAACGATCTCGTCCTTCAAATTCATGTTCATCGATAGTTATATTGTTTCTGGGGAAGACACACTCCGTTTTTTACACTATTGCGCCAACCTTTGGAGCCATCTTTAGGATCTTTGCTGAGACACCATCCTCTGCCATTATCTCTTCCATGGCGTTTCCTAGATTTTCCGCCCTTAAAAAGCTCGACTTCATCAATGAAAAAACCATCGACTCCGCTAGTTTTAACAATAACGTGAGTCATTGTGTAGTTGCTATTAATCGACCAGAATTCCCGATTTAATATGCAGTTGGGTTTAACACCCCGTCGAGACTGAGATTTAACCTTTTTATTTTTCGACCAAAACTCCACGGTGATTGTGTCTTTTGTGCCTTCATTATCAAGGTTTTTGTGGCAAGAATCTATTTCGACTCGCCATTCATTAGCGGAGGTGCCTAAAATACCTAAGCTGGTTAAAGTGCTTTTACCAAATTGTCCTGTATCCTTAACAGCGGTCTTACCCCATTGCTTTGTGTCTTTAACAGCTGTTTTACCCCATTGTTTTGTAGCATTTACTGCAAGCTCTCCAGTTGAACCGACTGCGCATCCAACAGGAACCAGCGTTGGGGGGAATTGTTCGAGTATCACAGCTCTAGCTCTGCTGGCAGCCGGCGTAAGTGTTCGACTACTAATTAAATTCAGTTTAGCGACAAACCTTACCTGCCTTGAACAGAACTCTAAAAGTGTCAATCCCTTTTTAAAGGGCCTATCGCCACCCCGTATATCATCGTGAAATTTACAAGCTGCATCCACCGCATCTAAAGCTTTTTTATCTGAATTACGCCCATCTCCACAATGATATCCATATTTAACATTGTCGATGGTGAGGAAGGGGCCGAAATCTTTAATCGCTCCTATTTCTACATCAGCTGACGCATAACAATCTGGTGCTATACATTGTATTGTCTCTTCAGCTCGTGGTGGTCTTGCGCGTGGAGGTCTTGCACGTGTAACAGAAGGTCTGACGCTTGAAAGTGATCGAGCAGCACTAGAATTACCATTGCAGGCATTGATTCCACGAACCCAATTATTGTGATTGCGTATCTGCGCTTTGAAGCAATTGACCGTTGCGAGAGCATTACTGGTTCCCTTACAAAGTCGATCCAAATTAATCGTCTGCCAGCGTTTATCTCCTGCCTGATTGAAGGCTATTCGCCCTTGAAGTGAACTACGGCACATTTGTTCCTGATTGTTAGTCGCTGAATAACGACTACTCTGTGCAAACGTATTGCTCACAAAAAAAACTGAGGCGCAGATAGCTATCATAATTAAACTCGTTTTTAAACGCATGATGATGTTCCTTTTTTGTCTTTAGTAGAGCAACTTCGCACTCTTACCGTTTAATTTAGTGAACCTGTTTGAACACTTCCTGTTGATGGCTAATTCAATTTACTATCTGGC
>JAHRVB010000222.1 GCA_019090895.1 Kangiellaceae bacterium | reverse complement strand
ACTTGCTCGGCGTCTTCATGTTTGACTTCGGCGTGCTCGCCTTGGGTGTTTCTAAAGTCTACTATTCCCAATCGCAGCGTCATTGGCACCAGCGGCCGCTCCATGACCCCTTGATAGAGCGATGAAACTTCGCCTAATTCAATTCGCTCGCTCTTTTTGGTGTGCTCACTCATATTAGCTTGATTGTTCACGTTGTTATGATTAGCTGCGTCTTCCATTGCCATAATCTGTCAATAATACCCAGTCAAATGATGTTGTTATAAATCTATCGCTACCTTATACGGGATTTTGCGCAGCGTCAAACTCAATTGGCTTTGCTATCAAGAAGCAAAAAAGTCAATAAAATCATGCATTTTGCAGCATAATATCCTAGACTAAGGTTAATATAATCTATAACTAATTGAATCTATGTCCATTGCTCAAAGCCACTCTATTCGACTCTATTTCCCCTACTTATTTGACTCGAGTTCGGCCAAAGACATTTACAGTGAATTTATTCGAGGAAAAACCTCAGCGTCTGTCAGCGAACTGGTTGAATCTGCTTCATTTTTATCAAATGACATCCATGCTAATTTACTTGAAGCTAACTTGTGGATTCAGTCGGAATGTAAATTGGACAAACGATTCCATGATTTTTCAAGCCAATTAGTCAATGGTATTCCTTCACTAGGCTACTCAAATGGTTTTTTTGGTCTTTCGCCATTAGCACTCAGCCAAGAGGCGCTTCGCGTATTAAATCAAGGGACACCCAATAATTTAGGAACTGGTATTTCAATCGAGCTGAAGAAATCATCAGTCTCTCGATTAGCAGAACAGTCAATCGAATCGCCCTTGGGTAATAATCGTTGGCCTATGATGTTTAATAGTATTGTTTTTTATGGTTTAAACACTGGTGCAGGCATGTTAGTGGTGGATCTTTCGTTTAAGCAGCCAGGTAAAAAACCACTCGCCATCGAGCATTTGGAAGAGCTGATTGAAATCAACTATGCAATTGCAAGGAATAGCAACGATCATCAGTCTGCTCAACTCTGCTGGAACTTTAATGACGAAAGCACTGAGCAACAAACTAGTCTTACCAAAGGATTGTCCCCTTTACTCGACGCACTATTGCCCGTTGATAAGAACGATAAATTAAGACTTCATCCAACCACCGACAGAAACAATACTTACGCCTATACCTTTGTTGCTTCAGAACAACCAATGAGTCAATCTGACAAAGATGATGCGATTTTTAGAATGTCGAGAAAATACAATGACCTGTATTTACCAGAAAATCCACAACAACAAGTCGCCTACTTTAAACCGTTTAAAACATTGACTCATGCCTTTAGCTTGGAAGGCGCGGTAACATTCGTTGATTTTAGTGAGTACTCGGACCAAGTGCCTGAATCGATCAAGAACTTTGATAGAACAGCAATTCCGCAAGCCTATGCGCCGTTAATTCTTCTCACCTATGCCGAATATATATTCTTGAGGGATATGGCGACCAGCGATGAAGACGATAAGCGTGTTGACATGCGAAATCCGACCGACGAAAATTTATCGCGATTAAGAGACTTTAGAAGTCGACTCTACGATTTCCGATTAAATTTTAGATATACCCAAATCAGTAGTAATACCAATCACAATCTATTTTGCAATACCAATAAACAAGCGTTGCAAATCGATGCATTGTTATCGGAGACCTCAAGTGATGTCGAAGAAATCGAACAATACATTGCTGATCAAGTGAGCCAGCAACAGGATGCACGATTGAAAAAGTTTGGCATTATGGGCTCATTATTTGCGGTTATCATTGGTTGGGTAGATTTGTGGGGTCTTAATTTCCACGACATCATCTATAAATATGAGGAGACCGAACTTTCTTCTATGATTGTCTTTATTTTAGTTCTATTGGGACTCACTATTGCAGTGGTGAAATCAGGTAAAACGTCCGTCACTGACAAGCCTCGTTCAAAGAGGAAATCTTAAACATGAGTGGTCAATCTGGTGTAACGGCTAACACTCAATCAGAGCAAACTGGTCAAAACCAAGCTCAAATTGACACAGGTCATTGTAACCAACAGGTTTTACATTATTGCGGTCATATTATTTCCAAAGACCAAACCGGTCGATTTCCTAAAAATAACCAACAGAAATTATCAAAAGAAATAGCTGAACATTTCTCAACCAATAACATCACAAGCGTCTTCGGTTCAGTCGCCGCAGGTGCCGATATTCTAATAGCTGAGGAAGCGATAAAACAAGGGTATTTGGTCAATTTAATTCTGCCGTTCGATAGGGAAAGTTTTCGTCGTCAGTCGGTGGCCTATTCGGGAAAGTCCTGGTTACATCGGTTTGAAAGAGTCATCGAGCAATCGAATAGTTTAACGCAAGTTTATTTCAATCAACCCAAAGACGAAAATGCGACTTATGCACTTTGTACTGAAGTTGCCATCGGCCTCGCGATGATCGAAAAAGCTCGTATTCATGAGCTGAGTAAAAAACAACCGCACAAACTCGATTCCCCGTTTTCTAAAACAGATCCGGCAAAAGCCGCCCAACTAACTATTTGGGACGGTTTGTTGACTGAAAATATTGCTGGTACTTATCCCGACATGCTTCGTTGGCAAGCGACGGGCTATCAAACTAAATTCTTGTCGAGCCTAGTTGAAAGTGAAGCTCGCACTTTTAAGTCAAAAGACACAGTTCAATTGCAACCAATGGATATCGTGCTATATAGCGAAGATGGTCAAATTGAAAAACTAGCAACACTGTCTGATATCGAGCTACTGTTGGCAGACCCGAAGCGTTTATCTAATTCATTGCTCGATTTAAACCATGACATATTTGGCCCGGCGTTTGATGGTGATTCAGTACCCACAGGAATTACCGCTCGTGCCGCCGGTCATATCGCATTCCATAGTGAAATTAAAAAACAACAGAATGAGAATATCATGCAGGTATTGTCCAGAAAAAGTCATTCCAAAAATAATCATAATGCCAGTAACCATTCTGCAATAGAAATAATTGGTACACCCATGTGGGTGCTATAGATAAAAATGAGTAAAGCTAACGATTATCTAACAACGCCGCTCGACTCAGAAAATTTCTGTCTGCTTGCGGATCTTGAACAACTTAAAAAAGTCTCATCGGTTAACGCCATTGAAGCGATGGTTTTTTATACCGGCCGTATTCTCGAAGCGACGTCGAATTATTGTGTCACCCAACTGGGTGAAAAAGCAAAATCCAATGTATTTTCTAACATCGAATATATCAACGATTTTAATTTGCTCGATGATACTACTCGTCAATGGGCACATGCTCTTAGACGATTAGCTAATCAGTTTAGACATATCCTAAAACCGACAGAAGAAAATGATGGGTCCATTTCCGTAATACTGGTGGAGATGTGGCTAAACTGGTTAGTCAATCGGTCACACCTAGTGGATGATGGGCAAATAGTACTTCCCCCCATCAGTAATCAACAGCAACTTATATTTGAACAATTTCAAAGAATTTCTGATTGGCTAGAACATAAAGATATCAACAAGCTCAACATAAACCTTAGTAATAATAACGAATCTATTTCAACAGAGAATGAGGACTTATTGCATCAACCGGTTTTCGCCAGCGTCATCTGTGAAGCACTGATCAACGCTGAAGACTTTGAACAGGTCAACTTATTTCTAACCAGCGCTTTGAAACAGCATCCTAAAGATCTGAGACTTAAGCAATTAAGAGGCCTCTTTTTGAGCCGAACCGGAAAGTTAAAACAAGCAGAAGCCGAATTAAGGCAACTGTTGAAACAATTTCCCAATGACGATGAGACCATTGGCATCTTAGCTGGAGTGATCAAAAAGCTTTGGCAAGCCGGCGACCAAAGCAAACTAGGTCAATGGGGAAAACTCTATATTAAAGGTTGGCAGCAATCGAAACAAAGAAATACCTATCTAGGGATCAACGCTGCGGCCTACAGCTTGTGGAGTGGTGACACAGATGCAAGCCAATCAATCGCCAAAGCCATTACGGAAACTTATCAAATACGCGAGACGGTATTACGAGAACAGTTAGACGTGCAAACCAGTCGAATGGATTACTGGGATCTGGCAACATTGGCAGAGGCCAATTTGTTAGCGGGTAATACGCTAGCAGCTGAAGAGGCTTATCAGCGATTATTTCAAGACCCACTACATAATGGTAAACCCCATCAAGTCGCGGCAAACCAATTGGTCCAACATTTAAACGTTGAATTAATTCATCCTAATTTGTCCCTCAGTCAATTAGCGAAACAGTATTCAACAAAATAAATTAGGCTCCATGAAAATGGCTCGGAATAGATAATAAAAATATGAAGTCTCTTAACAAGCTAAGTAAACGATTTATTTTATTCAGTCTCTGTGTTTGTTCTTGGTTTTTCGGGCAATTAGTTTTAGCAAGCGAACTCGATAATTCAATCCTCAATAGCTTAAAACAAGATAACCTCGAAGAATTTCAAACACTCGTCCAACAAAACACCGTATTAACATCTGGCATCAATGAAGAACCGTTAATTCATCTCGCCGTTTTAAACAAAGCAAAAAAAATTACTCGCTGGTTAACTAAACAATCGATTGATATTAACCAAATCGATAACAAGTTACATACGGCACTCACCCATAGCTTGGTCATCAACGACCTTCGCACCGCAAAATACCTAGTAAAACAAGGGGCTCAAGTTAATCTGGCCATTGAGGGTCATCAACTCAACCAAATGGGAATTGACAGACAACCATTGGCCGCACTCATTTTTGATAAAGCCCCGATTAAATCAATCGACTGGCTCATTAAGCGTGGCGCGACACTGTCTAAAGAATCAAACAACCAAAATCTCTATCCGCTCGCAATTTCCGCGTCTCATAGAGCATTAGTCGACCGTTTTTTGGACCTTGACTCGCCTCCGTTTGAACAACCTTATGTTGGCGGTAATTTCGACGGATTGCCTCTTGTCATTTTGGCTTGCTTTCAAACTAAACAAGACATTGTTATTCGAGCATTAAGCCAAGGGTTAAATCCAGAATTAACATTTAATAACCTATCGTTACTCAATCTTTGTATTGTAAAAGATAATCTTGACGTTGTGAAAAAACTAGTCGAATCAGGTGCCCATCTCTCAACCGCTGACGTATCCAAAGCGGCGAAAGCGGATTATAAGATTTATCAATTTCTATCCACTTGGATAGAACAACGAAAGGCACTCACAGTCAGTGCACTAAAAGCACTTCTTGAAAAGAACCCAACGGATCTCAATGCTGCTATCGCCGCTGGTTTCGATGTTAATACTGACTTCGCTAATTCAACGTATGACTGTGCCACCTGTTTGAACATGTATAATCTGACAGAAAAATATCCTCAACTAAATCGTGACGATACCACGCCGCTGATGATCGCGACCTCAAGCGGTGACTTAAGCTGGGTCAATCACGTTATCGCTGCCGGTGCAACAGTCAGTTATCAAAATAAGAATCAAAGAAATGCTCTTTCAGCGGCACTAACGCTCGACACAATGGATATTGCAAACCGCCTAATTTCCCTTGGCTCAGAACTAACTAAATACCAAGTCGCAGCTTTACTGGTGGAAAAACACTACCAACTCGTTTCTAGCTATCTTGAAGAACATCCTGAATGGTTAGATCATTGGATAAACAATCATGGTTATCAAATCGACAAGGTTATTGAGTCCCTTATAAACTCGCAACAACTAGTTACGCTCAAACAATTAATTGCGATTGGTTTTAAGTTTGATCAAACGTCCGATTATTTTTATCCCATTAATCTAGCTATTCATACGGGTAACCTTCAAGTCGTTTCACTGATTGTAGAAAACACTGAAAACGAAAAACGCTACCAATACCATAACCCACTAGAACTATCCCTCGCTCTTAAGAAAAAATCGATCACTAAAACACTTGTTCAATATGGCTTTGAAGTACCTGATTACCCTTCCGATGCTGCTAATGCGGAATTACTTAGGTTATTTACTCAAACGGATTCAAAACTCGCAGAATTGTTATGTACCAGATCGGGTTTTAACCCCTATAAGCTTCCTGAAGATCAAATCACCTACCCCATTCTGTCGAGAGCAATTTCGGTGTGCCCTAATGACTTTGCACAGGATAGTAACAGCTACCATTGGTTAAAACGGTTACTTCTCAAAAAAGATTTTAAGCTGGCAGGAAAGCTAACGAAGCTAAACGTTGATGTTAATACAAAACCCGCCTCCTACGACCCTTCACTGCTTTCGCTGATAATAAAAACGGGTTCAATCGAAGCGTTGAAGTTTCTCGTCGAAAACGGTGTTAGTCTCATACCGACTGAACAATATCAAGCTTATCCAGTAGTCACCGCCATCAATAGTAATCAGCCGAAAATGGCGCTTTACCTTGCAAAACAATTTAAAAAAATGCAGGGGAAGAAAGCGATACCGACCAATCTAATCAGTGAAATTATTTCCCTTCAGAAAAGCAACGTTCTAAAGCAATTAATCGGTTCACGGACTAAAGATACCCCGGTATTAAAAGAAGCTTGCGAAAAAGAAACAAGCTCATTGGTCTTTTGTCGCGATAATAACCTGTTGAGCGATGTTGACCAGGAACTTGAAATACGATTGACACGAGCGGTTAAATACCAGCACATGGACACGGTAACTTCCCTATTATCAGCCGGAGTCTCTCCGAATTTAGTCAATATCGGAGTACTGGACGAAAACCAATCGCTACTCATGCTAGCAGCCTCTTCAGATAGTTTATCCCTAGTTAACTTACTTTTAGAAAAGGGGGCCAATCCAAATCGGTTGATTGGCAGAAACTCTGCTCTAGATTCAGCAACATGGTCAGATAATAGTGAAATATTTAAACGCCTCTATCAAGTCTCTGGAAAGCTGCTTAAAGATAATCGCTATTCGGACAGAATTGTCGATAGCTTAGCTTATCGAAATAACGAACCATTAATTGGGTGGCTTATGGCGAACAACTACCCTCTATCCAATCATCTCTTAGCGGGCTCCGCTCAATGGATATCGCCCGCGTTATTCTCACAAATGATTGCTTATGACAATGGTAACTTATGGAAACAGTCCAATCAGTATAATGCACTGCTCAATCTGACTTCCAGCTACTCCGAATTCACCGTCGACGGTGAACAAGATGATGCAATTTTACGTAAGCTGAATGCTTTAGTTGATGCTGGAGCTTCCTTAACCAAACCTAAAGAATCGGAATATTCTTCAAACGACCAGAATCTATTGAGCGAATCGATATCCCAAGGTAGCGCACCGATAGTTAACTGGCTACTTGATAAGGGCTTAACGCTTCCTGATAACTTCCGGGATTATGGTGATACTTTGCTGACCTT
>JAHRVB010000221.1 GCA_019090895.1 Kangiellaceae bacterium | reverse complement strand
CATTGGGCATTGAACTATTGTTTACAACAACGAAATAGGTCGGTCAAAGCTCTCGAAGTCCAACCACAGTTTTTTATCATCTAAGGGAGTATTCTTGGGTAACATATCGTTGGTAATATGGATTACTCTACGATTTTTTAATTGCGCTCTTTCAAAGGCATTCTTGATCAATGGATTGTTAAAGAAGAGACGGTCGTAACTACCATCATCAATGGCTTTCCGGAAGCCTCTTTCCAATTTATCTGCTAGTTCTTTGTTGTCCTTTGAAACAAAGAAATACATGGCAAAGGGATATATCAACAAGATTTCTTTTTCAACAGTTAGACCATAACTAGAATACTGTTCTAATTCATCCCAAGGTTCATGCACTCCTCTTGGGAAAAAATCGAATCTCTTTCCCGCCAGCATAGGAAATAGGTTCTGGTACTTTACAGAGGTGATTGTCTCGATATTATTTCTTCTAAGAATTTTACTGTCTTCCCAGAACGTACCCTGTCCTGCTCTATATTTAGTTAAGTCAGCGAGTATTTTTACTCGGGAAAAGTCAGCTTGAGATTCCGGACGAATGATAAACAAACGATAACCGAACAATCCTTTGAGTACAGGTACTCTAACCGGTAGCAGATTATTCTCTAGAGCCTGCGATGTACCCGACCAAACAATATCCAGAATTCCAGTATTTATTTTGATCGAATTTCTTATTATATTCGCGTTTGTTGCGGAAGCTTGTTTAAAAACGTAATCGTCTGATTCTTTAGAAAGAGCGAGTTTTAGAATGCTTAATATCAACTCGTTTTTATCATTATCAATGTGCATATGATGGATTTCTCTTGCCAAAGAAGAATTCCAAACTAATAATAAAACGGCTGTTAATAAAACCTTCAAACTGTCACAAACTCCGTTTGTCCATTATTTACTTCTGGTAAATAGGTATGACGTCTAGTGTTTCACTAATTACCTGATAAATGGCTTGTCGATTAACAGGTTTATACACAAAGCCATCGAAACACTTCATCTTAGAATCTGGGTCTAGCTCATCATAAATATTAGCCGTGAATGCTACAACAGGAAGTGTTGGATGACGTTTTTTGATCAAAGTAGTCGCTTCGGTACCATCCATTTCTGGCATATGAACGTCCATAAAAATCATCGCTGGAATTTGTTTTTCTATCTCTTCGAATGCGATTTGTGCTGATATTGCAGGAACAACAGCAAACCCCACTTTTTCGAGCACTTTTTGTAGAATAAATAGGTTATCCTTATTGTCATCAACAATTAATATTGTCATTTTTTCACTGCCTTTAAATGAAGCGACTTTACCTTCTTTAATACTTTCGCTTTGCATACTGGTAGTTAATTTTAGGGTAAAGAAAAACTGACTGCCTGTGCCGAATTCGCTTTGCAGTTGTAACGAACCACCCATGCTATCGACTAAGCTTTTACTGATAGATAACCCTAAGCCGGTACTGGCATCGGTTGTTTCTATTTGTGTTGACTGAACATAAGCATCGAAAATATTCGCTTGCTCATCAGCAGGAATCCCTTGACCACTGTCCATAACTGAAAACAAATACTCGCCAGGACTTGCAACTTCGATAACTAATCGAATGTATCCTTGCTTGGTAAACTTTATAGCATTTGCCAGTAAATTAACCAGTATTTGCTTTAACTTACCAGAATCCACGTCGACCAGCTTTGGCAAATCGGAAGATACAAGCAATTCGAACTCTAAGTTTTTACTCTCACATCTTGGATAAACGATGGTCTTAATTTCATCCATTAAATAGGCGAGAGAATTGGGGGTCGGATTAGTTTCGCTGCTGACAGTTTCTAATTTATTGTAATCCAGAATATTATTGATTAACTCTAATAAATGCAAACTACAACGCAAAATATGTGCTGTGTACTGCTTTTCCTTTTTAGGTAGTTTTTGGTCGCCAAGAATTTGTGCATATCCTAATATTCCATTCAGTGGAGTTCTCAGTTCATGAGTAATATGTGACAAGAATCGGCTTTTGGCACGATCGGCTTCTTGAGCTTCCTTCTTGGCAACAGCCATATGATGTTCGCTTTTCTTACGAATAGATATCTCGTCAACTAAGTTCTCATTTGCTTCTTGAAGGCTTTCGGTCCTTTGTTCAACTAGTACCTCCAGATGCTCTCTATGTTTATTCAACTCACGATAAACATCCGCATATTTTGCTGCTAACAAACGAATTTCGTTATCGGGTAAATTCTTTTGGATGTCACTGGAAGTGTCCTTCCATTTACCCATCGATTCCACTGAATGATAAAGTTGAGAAATAGGTTTAACAACAAAGCCATTGATGAAATAGTAAAAGACAAAGAGTAAAATTAGCGCCAATGTCGAAATCTGAATCAGTAAAGTAGTAAACTCCTTTCGAGCTTGTCTTAGATAGAATTTTTCATCAAAATGCAGGACTATGGTGCCAATCTCCCTTCCGGTGTAAGTCAGATTTAATGTTGTCTTGGAAGTGTAGTTGGTTGGAATTTTTGCACCTAATATGCGAACTAATATTCCCTGCTCATTTCTGATATATACAGGATTATCATTGGTATTTAATCCCGGAACGGTTAATCCTATTAGGCTATCAATATTACTCTGAGCCTCTACCAGCTCATCAATCAGGGGTTCATCAAATTCCCAAATGGCCTGCTTTAATGCTGTTGAAAAATAGCCTATGGCTATCCGTTGGTCTGAATCATAACGCTGGGAGGCTTGTCCTTCGATAACATTGTATTGATAAAGACCTAAAGCGATTAACAAAAAGATAATGAGCGCAAACAGCCGGCTGATAACGCTGAAACGGAGTGATTGTCTGCTTTTTAAGTTATGTTCCATTGCCAAGCATCGCTTGTTATATATTCAAATATCCGGTTTTTTGCTAACCAAGAAGAGAAAGAGAATTCTATTTTGTGCACTCATTAGTGATTATAGGACAATATCGAGCATTTCACACTTTAGAAAACTCAAATAGTCGTAGTAAAATCCGATAGTTAAGTAGAATTGTGAGAGTTGTGACTAAAGTGAATTTAGGCGAAACTATCTACCTGCTCGTCAAAAGTGCATACTGTGTTCCTGCCTTCTTCCTTGGCTCTGTACAAAGCCGCATCCGCATTCTTGATTAATTGATCAAACTCCGAAGAACCACCTTTAACCGATTGGTGGTCTATTGAAGCGATCCCTAAACTAATCGTAATTCCTAACGAAATCGATTCCACTTCAAACTTCCTTTCCGATATTGCTTTTTTAATCTTCTCAGCACACCTTAACGCGCCTGAGATATCCGTAAAGGGTAAAATGATGGCAAACTCTTCTCCACCATAGCGTGCTGCAATATCTGACTTTCTGCAGCATTTAGCGACTCTCTGGGCTATTTTGGTGAGGACTTGATCGCCAACTCTATGTCCATGGGTATCATTAATAACCTTGAAAAAATCAACATCTAGGATAATAAAAGACAAATGCGCCGCCCCGCCACTTCGAGAGAGAAGCGCTAGCTCACGATTTAGTGAATCCATTAAATGTCGTCGATTTGCCAGTTTGGTTAATTCATCAGTTACCACAAGCCGATTTAATTCGTCATTGGAGCTTCTTAACTCTGCCGTTCTCTCTGCAACCACAAGTTCAAGGTGCTTTTTATCTTCACCGAGTTTTTTAACCCTTCTACGAATCATTAAGCTAATAATCAACGCACCAAATATACAACCAAAAAATATGAACCACCACGTTTTCCAAAATGGAGGCGTTATAGTAAAAGAGAAAGTCGCGAACTCATCACTTACAATTCGATTGGATTTGATCGCTCTCACTTGTAATGTATAGCTACCGGAAGACATACTCGCTAATTGAAGGCTGGATATATTCTGCGGTGTTGACCATTCTTCAGCAGCCCCCAACAACCTAAAACTGTACTCTATTGACTTGCCACTTCGAAAGGTAGGGCTAGAGAAATTTACTGTTATAGCACTCACTTCATTGGGCAATACAACATGATTATTAAGTCTTTTTCCTGCGAGCCATGCGCCTTCCAAGTAGATTGGCGGCGGCGATAAGTCGAATTTTTCCAATTCAGGTACGTATCGAGTAACACCAAACCCTGTACCAAACCACATGTCTCCGTTTTTATGTTCAAGTACCGCTGTTGCAGCGCCTTCCATATCGGGCAGTCCATCTGAGCCATCGTAATGGTACATACGAGTCCCGTCATATCGCTTAAGTCCGGCGTTGGTATAAGCCCACACATTATTCTTAGAGTCGACTTTGACTTGCCATACAAAATCATTTTCTAATTCATGGTTAGAATCGAAACTTTCTAACAACTCCAACTGCTCACTTATTTTTAATAATCCATGACCATTAGTTCCAATCCATAAGTTACCTGCAGAGTCAAAGTCAATATTCCAAATAGTCATATTTTGAAGTAAAGGGATTTTTTCAATCACTGAATAGCTTTCTGTATCGGGCTCAAATAAAACCAAACCATGATTTCGAGTGCCTAACCAAATTCGTCCAAGCCTGTCTTCACGCATCGTAAAAATAGCGCCTACCTTAAATTCAGCTTCACGCACTTGTTGTATTTTTTCATTACTCCAACGGGAGAGCCCACGCGAAGTACCCAGCCAGACTCGACCTTTACTGTCCTTAAGAATAGAAGATACGTAGGAAGATTTTAATCCATCTAAACTAGAATAATTTTTGACCATCTGGTTATCTTTCCAATGAATTAACCCAGCCCTAGTACCAATTAACGCGCTTTCATTCCCTAAACTGAGTAGAGAGTACACCCTGATTCTGTCAGACTTCAATTCAGTAGTTAAGGTTTCAAATGACTCGTTATTTGGGTCGAATATACTCACCCCATGTCGAGTTCCCATCCAGATTTTTCCGTCAGGTGCTACAGACATTGCTCGTACAAAATCGTCACTTAACCCTTGTTTAGTGGTGTAACTTACAAATGGTCCTGGGACATACTTAACCAGTCCCGCATCAGTCCCAATCCAGATGGTTCCTTCTTGATCTTCCATGATTGTATAAATCGCTTTACTTAATAAGCCTTTTTGAGGCGATAGCTTTTCCAACCGTCCTTCCACCAATCGAAATAGATTGCTGTAAGTGCCTATCCACAAATTGTCTCGGCTATCTTCAAATAAACTTAGAATCACTTCACCGTCAAATACGTCGCCTCCTATCTTTTGAAGAGAACTAGTCAGTAATTGTTGCGAAATATTCGAACTACTTTGTTTGCTCCCTTTATCATTAGAATGAGATGAAAAATAGAGCCCTTTATTACTGCCAATCCACACTCCTTCGTCGGTATCTATTAGGCTTCTCACCAATGAATCAGCAAAAATTTCTGGATGAAACGATTCAAATTTTCGATTTTCTAGCCTGGCTAGTCCACGAGTCGTTCCCGCCCAAACTTTGCCTGCGGAGTCTTTCAAGATACTTCTTACGGTTAAAGACGGGATCCCTTCATTTAACCCATATAGTTTAGGCTGGCCGTCTTTAAAGTGAACCACTCCGCCCTCACCGGCAAACCATAGGCTATTGTCGGTGTCCGAATACGATGCATATAAGTTAGACAATGGCAGTTGTTTATTTATTGCGGTACATTCAAAAGACTCGTTATTTAAATAACAAAAGCCATTCCCGGAGGTAAAGATGATTCGACCGGATTGGTCTTTGATCATTGAAGAAATGAGATTATTAGGGAGTTTATCGGTAAAAGTTTCAAACTCTCGACCGTTGTATCGAGTAATTCCAGAGTAACTTCCTAGCCAGAGGTATCCTTTTTTATCCTGCTGAATTCCGAGAACCTGAGTCTGAGGTAGACCGTCGAAAGCTGTGTACGAACGAAAATTATATTGGCGCGCAACAGGTTCTTCGGCACCTGCCTCGAGAGGAACGAAAAAGAGTTCCAGTATTATGAGAAGCAGAATCCCGCTGCTTATTTTGAGCATCACAAGTCATTTTTGATGTTTATTTAACTTAACCCTAGAACAAATTTGAGATATTTTCTTAAATTGTGTGTTTTTTGCACACAGCGTCTCGTAATCAGACTGATTTCAACTAATTTCCGCGGAGTTATCTCGATTCAGTGATAACTTTAAATCCTTTGGTCATGCTTCTGCCAGAGTCATCAACCACTTTAATTGAAAATTCGCCGGGCCTGCTCGGCCAAAACAAAGTTTCTCCAACTTTAGCACTACCAATATACTCTGAATTGACAAACCAATGCATATTAGACACATCATGATCGACCGAGGCTACCAAAGGTATCTTGCTTGGCTCAGTGGAGTTCATCCTCACTACATAATCAACCCGTGATTGAGGGGACGATATAATCGGAGATACTCCGCTTGCACTGGTCAAATTAAGCGTACAATCTTGTTCGAATGCTGGTGGAGACTTCAAAGAAAGTCCTGCTTTGTTATATATTTGAAGCAGTTCTGTTGGCCAAAACTCAAATATCTCTTGTTCTGTATTTTGACTAGACCAACATGCTCGCAATCCTGACTTCTTGTTAATAGGAATACTGCGATAGATATTAGATACTTTTATTGGCGATACGCCAGGTATAAACCAAGATTGTTTCACCGAAGGACAGTGCTTTTCGTAAAGGTCGCCCGTGTTCGAACAAACTTTCAAACGTTTCAAATTCATACTATCGGGTAACAATTGATCTGCCAACTTCCAATTTTTAGCGGGATAAATCGCATCCCATAATTTAAAAAATAAAGGACCGGCAGCACTTCGTCCAATGAATGAATCGTTTCCCTTGCCATCAAAATTACCTACCCACACCACCAAAACATAAGGTCCTGAAATACCAACGGCCCAAGCATCTCGATAAGCCCAGGATGTACCTGTTTTCCATGGGGTTTCATTCCGATTAGAAAGATTAAACGCTGCATTGAACTGATCAGGTGCTGGATTATCTTTTAACATATCGAGTGTTAAAAAGCTCGCCTCAGCCGATAACAAATTCTTTTCGAATTTCGACTCCTGCTGCGTTAACCCTTGAATGGATCGCCACTTTCCTCGATTAGCTAACATCGCATATAAACTTGCTAATTCTATTGATGTGACTTCTCCACCACCGAGTGCTAACGCTAATCCGTAGTGAGATTCATCTTGTAAATTGGTGATATGTGCTTTGGCCAAAAATTCGTAAAAGGACATTTTATTCAATTGTGCTTGTAGGTCAACAGCAGGTACATTTCGACTTTCGACTAACGCACGAGTCGCCGAAATAGGTCCGAGAAATCGTTTATCGTAATTCTCTGGAGTAAATCCACCGTATTTTCGAGGCGAATCTTTTAATAACGACATGGGGTGAATCAGTCCTTCATCCAGCGCCAACGCATACACAAACGGTTTCAGCGCCGAACCGGGGGACCGTTTAGCAGTTGTTCCGTTGACCTGACCTTGAATTTCAGAATCAAAAAAATCCGCAGACCCTACCATCGCTTCTATTTGATTGGTTTGATAATTAACTAGTAGCGCAGAGGCATTTCGAATACCTTTCTTATTGTTAGCTATTACAAAACGATTGACAACACGTTCCATAAGTTGCTGATGAGCTAGATTAAGGGTGGTCTCGACATACTCGCTCTGCCAATTCGATAATTGCTTGTCTATAAAAGGAATGAAATGAGGCGCCAAAAATGGCAAACTTTCCGGCGGTCGAACATTCATCGGCATCGACAGATATTTGGCTTGTTTAATATCTGTCGGATGGTGTGTTATCCATCGTTCAAACAATACGTTTCTGGCCGTTTGTAATTTGGAAAATCCTTTATCAGTAGTTGGATTTCGCTTGTTAGGATTTTGGGGAATTACCGCTAAAGTAAGCACTTCAGGTAAACTGAGTTCGATGGGTTTCTTGTTGAAATAAATTAAACTAGCGGCACCGACACCCTCAATATTTCTTCCATAAGGAGCCGTATTAAAATAGGCTTCTAGCAGTTGCTTTTTAGTATAGTGCCGAGATAATTGCACAGCTCGCACTAGCTGTGTTATTTTCCCAGAGAAAGTATGTGAAGGAATGTTCCAGCGAAGGCGAGCTAATTGCATTACGATTGTAGAAGCACCAATTCTCCGTTCACCTGAAATATAAGTACTCCAGAACGCCCGAAATAACGCGGTCACATCGACCCCGAAGTGGTCGTAAAACTCTTGGTCCTCGTACAAAATAGTCGCTTGAATTAGCTGGCTAGAAATAGACTCTAATGGAAGATGAAGACGATAACGTTCATCTTTTGCCAATTTAATTCGTAGCAGTTCGCCGTTAGAATCAAAATATGCTTTAGAATACGGTTGAAATAGTTTCAGTTCAGGTTTAGGGCAAAATACCAGCCCTAAACCAGCTAATAAAAAAAGAATGAACATCGATAAACATGTACGTCTAAATCGACTCTTTAGAAAATTCATTTCCAATAAATTATCTTTTGGAACCGTAACTTTCATTCTGAATCTATGACACTAAACCTTGACGACTTTGAAATTGCACGAATCGATTGGTTGTACATGGATTCTGCATAGGTCGGTGGGACAATAAAATCTCCTGCCGTAGTCACCTTCACTTTATAACTAATTTCTTTTACATGTTTATCAAAACTGCCATAAAACACAACGCGATCCTCTCGTACATCAATATAGTCAGAATGCCAGCGAATAATTGAACGGTCGAGAGATGAACGAATGACTTCGAAACCGCCAGGCAATAAGTCAATCACTGCTATATTCGACAGACGAGTTTGATTTAACGCTCTTATCTTGAGTTTAACGGTCAGTTCTTTGCCTTGTTCTATTTCTGTTACTTCGTTACCTTCTTCATCTACAAACGAACGATAGACTTCAATGCCATCGCGAACAACATTCGCAGACACATTCGAATTAAACCCAGACTGCCGGTTCAAGTAATAAAGCGGTCCTTCACCAGAAACTTGTAGCTGCTCTGAGCCAACAGGATAAGTCGACGTCGCGAAAGGAATAAACTCAACGGCTAAGGCTTGCTCTACTTTTTGTTTCAATGCGTTAACTGTTATAGACTCTTTGGAATCATGACTCAGCACTAATTCACTGTAAGCCCCAAGGGCTAGAATGGAATAAGCGGCGGAAATTGTGTTGTATTCGCCTTTAAATACCTTGTCAGTCAATTGATGGATTTTTTTCAAATCGAACGCCTTAGCTTGCAAATCAAAGTGTTTAGCAAGTAAGTATAAATATTGTGCATCAATCGCTAACTTCGATCGGAAATCATTAGTTTGTTGGTGTTCACCATCAAAGTCGAACTTCAACAATAAACGCTCTGCTTCTTGATCTTTTTGCAACATTTTATAGGTTGCCGCCATATACGTTGAAAGAATATCCTGCTGCCAATCAATCGCTGTTCTATCTTCACTCGCATTCTTTCGATTAATGTCATCTTCCAGGTCAACTAGATAATTTGTTGTAACAACTCCCATTCGAGTCAGTAAATAAATCGCATTAGCTCTGTCTCTTGCACTGGTCAAATTTCGACTTTTTTGGGAGGCCCGAGTTTCCAAAAAATCTTGCCCTCTGCGTAGCATACTTCTTGGTACGGGAAAGCCTTTTTCAGACGCATCTAATAAAAAATGCATTGCATAAATACTGGGATAACCGGCCGATCTTGAAGCCCCAGGCCAAAATGAAAAACCACCGTCACTATTTTGCCGTTCCCTCAATTTATCAATCACCACCGAAAATTGTGCTTTAACATCTTTAAGGTGTGGTGAGTAAGCGGGATGAGACATTAGACCCACTAGCGGAAATACTTTACTCACAACCTGTTCGGTACAACCATGAGGGTATGTTTCTAAGTAGGAATGAAGACCATCGACAATTACTAAAGGACTCTTGGAAACAGCCAGTGTTTGAGTCGCTAAGTCAGTATACAATTGCCTCTCTATCGGTAGCTGCATAGCATCGTCCTTTCTCACTCCGCTAGTTAAGCTGGTAAAATAATTAGTTGCTGGCCTTATACTCAAACTAGCGCTACGCGACGTTTGCTCTTGTTTATGACTAACGCTGAAATTAATTAGCGCAGCTCCCAGCTTAGTATTGGCCTTGACCTTAAACGAATGACTTTTTTCGCCTCCTTCATCAATTGCTAACTTCACCAAAGATGGCCCAACAATTTCGAGATGCTCACTCACAGTCGCTACCAATTCTACCGGAGCTGCTTTACCAGAACCTTCGATAATATTAGCGACTCCAACGGTGACGATAAACTCATCTCCAGGTGCTGCGTGTGTTAGCAAGTTAGGAGATATGACAAAAGGACCTCTAACAATCGACGAAGTACGCGTTGCTCCTACAGCATTTTCACTTACCGCAACGGCCATGATTCTTAATTCACCAGCAAATGTATCCGGTACATCAAAAGAGACTTTCGATTCATGGGTTTCTGCGTCATAAATACCGGACCAAAAAACCGCTGGTTTGTCTGTTTTACGACTGAAAGGATTGATATTTTTTGCGAGCGCCCGATTGAGTTGTTCCGCGCCTCCACCCGTTGCCGACAAGCGTTTAATCGTCTCAAAATCTGGTAGCAAAAGATCAAGTATTTGAAAAGTTTCAACACCTAAAGAACGTTTCTTCATGAAATGTGAAAGCGGGTTGGGTGTTGCATAATTTGCTACTTGCAAAATACCCTCGTCAACGGCAAAAATAACGATTTTGGATGCTTTAGATGTACTAAAAACAATATCCATCGGTTTACCTGGCCGCACCACTGATTGGCTGTCGAGCGATATCTCTATGTTCCGTTTACTCTTATCGATAGAAAAAGGTTTCACGGCATAACTGAGAGGGGCGGTAAAGATTTCATCAGAGCTAGCATCACGCAAAAACGAAACATTAATATATCCAGTACCTTCAAT
>JAHRVB010000220.1 GCA_019090895.1 Kangiellaceae bacterium | reverse complement strand
TCTAAATAATTTCCACCTAATGAAAGCCTAACTGTTAATGCCATTAAACCAAGTTAAAATAAGCCGCTATAGCGTTGAGCCTGGAAAAGCAGAGTTAAATGAAGACTCTATAGCCGTAGAAGAGCCATTGCAAATTTGTTTATCCCAAAACGAACAAAACCAGGTGTTTAGCCTGACAATGCGCACGCCGGGTGACGATAAGGCGCTTGTGTATGGTTTGCTGTTTTCAGAAGGTGTGATTCAACATGCTCGCGATATTGAATCTCTTAGCAACGTTACCAGCAATGATGAATCCATCGCTGAGGCCAACATAACCACCGTCGAACTCGCAAACCATGTTTCATTTGACCTGACTGGTAAAGAGCGCCGCCATGCCAGTTATTCAGGTTGCGGACTTTGTGGAAAAACGAGTTTAAAGGCGTTGGCTCTAAAAGCTAACCGAGCGCGAAAGCCAGTAAAACAGCTGCTCGATAATCAATTGATTAAGGCGTTAAAAGAACTACTCGCCCAGCAACCTCTATTCTCCGAAACCGGTGGAGTACATGCGGCGGGTTTAATTTATCAGTCAGCGGGAAAATTGCAACTACTGAACTCTCCTTTTTTTGAAGACGTTGGCAGACACAATGCCTTAGATAAGCTGATTGGTCATGAGCTAATGACCAACGATTTGCAACAAGCCGGGATCTTAGTATTGTCGGGGCGAATAGGTTTTGAATTAGTGCAAAAAGCCGTGATGGCTGGTTTCTCTACCATTGTTGCTCTCGGCGCGCCAAGTCATTTGGCAATACAAGCAGCCAATCAATTTGATATAGTATTAGTTGGATTCGCAAAAGATGACCGCTTTAATCTTTATACGTCTCATGCGGATCAGTTGTCGCAATAATGATTTATTGCTAGTTGCTAAGAATATTGAATTAATCAATTGCTCGAT
The DNA here is from genome assembly GCA_019090895.1 of Kangiellaceae bacterium. Taxonomy (GTDB): domain Bacteria; phylum Pseudomonadota; class Gammaproteobacteria; order Enterobacterales; family Kangiellaceae. The sequence goes on along the minus strand of JAHRVB010000220.1, from coordinate 3,204 downwards.
TATGAGACTAATTGTTCAATGACAATGCCGACGAATTAGCACACTAGACGATAAATCAGACATAACCAGTGGGTGGAATTTATGTCTGAAAACTTAACTCAATTATCGGCTCGTAAAGGGCTGAAAGAAAACCTGTTTGAACAGATGGTTCAAGCGAAAGGTGATCCTATACGATTAAAAGATCTGTCCAAAGAATATAAGGTCGGCGAAGCCAATATTTATGGTGCATCGACAGCGTACGATTTTATTCAGGGCGACAACGCCAATAAAAAAGCTTACGTTTGTAATGGTTCATCTTGCTTATGTGCAGGCACTCAAGAAAAAGTTAATCAACAATTATTAGAAAAATTCGACCAACAACAAATAGGTCATGTTACTTGCCTTGGCCGATGCCACGAAAACGCTTCCTTTCAACTTAATGGCGAGAACTACTCCGGCGATGATATTAACCAACTTGACGCAATCATCAAAAACTCAAAACAGTCCGATGAAAACTACCATGTAGAATGTCGGTTACCACAACCACTGTTAACTGAAGCCATCGAAGATACCGCTGGTTATTATCAATTATTCTCAAAAGTCACCGGACAACACAATCGCCAAGAACTGTTACAACAAGTTGTAGATTCCGGATTACGAGGGCGCGGCGGCGCGGGTTTTCCCACAGGCTTTAAATGGCAGTCCTGTGCCAATGAAATAGCTGAAGAAAAATACATTGTTTGTAATGCCGATGAAGGTGACCCTGGCGCTTTTAGTGATCGTTATTTACTGGAAGAAAGACCACATGCGGTTTTATTTGGAATGTTGATGGCGGGTTATTTATCCGGCGCTCAATGGGGCGTACTTTATATACGCGATGAATATCCAGATTCCGTTTCACAAATTCAAATAGCGATCGACGAATTTGAAAAGCTTAGCTTGTTAGACGATCTTAAAACCGATTCTGATTTTGAATTTCAGTTTAAAATTGTCCGCGGTGCGGGTGCTTATATTTGCGGCGAAGAAACGGCGCTTCTTCGGTCAATTGAAGGACAGCGACCGATGGTGTCTGTTCGCCCGCCCTTTCCGACAGTAAAAGGTCTTTTTGGTAAACCCACCATTTTAAATAATGTTGAAACCTTTGCGGCCATCCACTGGATACTCGAGAACTCTGCTGAGAAATTTGCCGCCATAGGCAATGGCCGCTCGACAGGGTCAAAGCTGCTCTCTCTCGATAGTTGCTTTAAACGACCCGGAATTTATGAAGTTGCCATGGGGGAGCCGTTAGCTAATATCATCGAACAAGCGGGCGGCTTTGTAAAAGCGATAAAAGCGCTTCATATTGGCGGCCCTTTAGGAGGGCTTATTCCCATAGAAAAGATCGCTGATTTAACCATTGATTTCGAGTCATTTGCCGAGCAAGGATTCTTGTTAGGCCATGGCAGTATAATCGGCTTACCCAAAAGTTATGATATCGCCGATTACGTTCATCATCTGTTCGAATTTACCGAAGTAGAATCCTGCGGAAAATGTTTCCCTTGCCGAATCGGTTCGGTGCGAGGAAAAGAAATGTTTGCCGATGCGTTGGCTGGAAAACATTTATTAGAAAAAACTCTTTTGGATGATTTGTTGGACACTATGGAACAGGGTTCGTTATGCGCCCTTGGCGGCGGCGTACCCTTACCCGTTAAGAATGCATTGCAGTATTTTATGCCCGAAATGCAACATTTATTTAGTCAACCCTCGGTTCAAACTATTCATGTCAGGGAGGCTTAATCATGAGTCGTGATGATCCGAAAGAAACAGGTTCTGAGAATAGTGTTAATACTGTGGCATTTATTAATGGTCAATCTTACTCGACCAAAAAGGGTGAAAGCATTCTCCAATTCGCTAATAGAAATCACTTTTCTATTCCCACTTTATGCGATGATTCAAGACTAGAATCCTTCGGTGCATGTCGTGTTTGCTCCGTTGATGTTGCCTTAAAAGAAGATGGACCGACTAAGGTAATGGCTTCATGTCATACCCCGATTTCGTCAGGTATGCATATTCAAACCCACTCTCGGTCGATATTAAAACTACGTAAGAATATTGTTGAATTGGTTCTCACCGATCATCCCCTCGAGTGTTTAACCTGTGAAGTTAACGGGAACTGTGAGTTACAAGACGTTGCCGCTGAAGTCGGCATTCGAGAAGTACGCTATAAAAACGCTGCTAACCATGGTGACTATCAAAAAGATGAGTCCCATCCTTACATGCGAAGTGATTTATCCAAATGCATTAATTGTTATCGCTGTGTACGTGCCTGTGACGAGATTCAAGGTGAATTTGTACTTGGCATTGAGGGGCGCGGATTTGCCAGTAAAATAATAAAAGGCGGCAATCTATCCTTTGATGAATCGGCCTGTGTTTCCTGCGGTGCTTGTGCTCAGACCTGCCCTACTTCGGCCATTAGTGATGTGTTTGAAAGTAAGTCGATTCAAGCCGAAGAAAAAATTCGAACGATTTGTTCTTATTGCGGTGTGGGTTGTAACTTAGAAGTATCCGTTAAGAATAACGAAGTGTTATCCATCAGAGCACCGAATGACGCGGAAGTTAATGAGGGCCATACTTGTTTAAAAGGTCGCTATGCTTGGCGCTTTTATAATCATCCAGACCGGCTTACTTCTCCACTGATTAAAAAAGACGGTGAGTTTGTAAAAGCCAGCTGGGAAGAAGCTTACTCATTAATCGAGTCGAAACTAACTTCCCTCAAGCAGTCATTCGGTGGCGATAGTATTGCCGGTATTTCTTCGGCACGCTGTACCAACGAAGAAAACTACTTGATGCAGAAACTACTAAGGGCGGTGATCCAAACCAACAATATTGATTGTTGTGCACGGGTTTGCCACTCACCAACCGCTTACGGCATGCAGCAAGCATTTGGTACTGGCGCAGCAACTAATTCAATTAAGGATATTAAAAAAACTCAATTTATTATGGTGATTGGGGCTAATCCCACATCTGCCCATCCCGTCACCGGCGCTAAGATCAAACAAAAATTAATGAAAGGCACACCTTCCATTGTTATTGACCCAGTCAAAACAGAAGTGGCTCGTTATGCCACTTACCACTTACAACTTCGGCCAGGTACTAATGTCGCGCTACTTAATATGATGAGCTACTTTATTATCGAAGCTGGATTAGTAGCACAAGATTTTATTGATAACCGGTGCGAAGATTGGC
>JAHRVB010000219.1 GCA_019090895.1 Kangiellaceae bacterium | reverse complement strand
CGGATATAGAGATTCGATCAATAGACGCGCTTAATGAAGCGCATCGATTAGCATTAGTTTCGATATCAAAAAATGAAACAAAGGAAAGCAGCAAAAAAAGAATCGATGGTCAATTGACGTGGATTGCAGAGGACTTAGCCAATGCTGATCAATCTAATCCGCAATTGAATGAATTTGTTGGTAAGTATCAGAACTATCGAATTGAAGCGGATGGACAGTACTTAAAAGTGGCTCGTGAACATCGTGTTTGGTACTACCATTTAAAACGTGGCGATCAATTTATAGAGTCAACTCGGAGACAAGCGCGGTTGCAGTTTAAGCGTGAAAAAGGAGTCGTTGTTGCTGCTGAAATTGGTGTTCCAGGTAGACCGCCGAGAGTGCTGACCAAGTCCTAGAGGAAATGTCCGTTCGAAATACGTGCCTTGCCAAGATTTACTTGTGACCTTTTTATCGTTATATTTCTACACGATAACGAAATAAAAACTCTTGATAAGAATGAGATAACAACAAAAGGTTAACAACAAGGCATCTTATGCAAAGACTTAAACTAACTAATCTTGTCCTGCTGGTAATTTTAGCCATTGCGTCTGCAATGGCTAAAATTCTAAAGCTACCCGATGAGCTTTTGTTCTTCCAACAAGCAGGGTTTAATGAATTAAGTTTAGTGAGTTTTGGCGTTATTCAGTTGGTCAGTGGATTGGCAATGACTTTTAACAAGTTTAGAGCATCCACTGCTATAGTACTCGCTCTCACTTTTCTGGTCTCAACGATAATGATTTTTATGGCGGGAAAAATTGGATTTGGAATCTTCTCGGTGTTACCCATTGTGATGTGTTGGTTTGTTGTTAGGGGTGAAAGAAAACTGACGATGAGGACGCAAACTCACACCGAATAATCAATCATTCCTTTCACAAAGCGCTTCAGTTCAAATTTGTTCCTACCGAACATATGGAGAGGATTATCTCAAAAATAGATACCTCAACAATGTGAGATGTAATCACCGCACTTCCTCAGCAGGGCTTGTAAACGAAGGTGAAACTAGGTAACTTGAACAGAAAATAATTCTAAAGTTGTTAATCCAGATGCAGCGAATGTTGCGCAATAATAAGTTTTTAATTGGGAAAGATTACTCCGAGTGGAACATGAAATGTATTACATGTAAAAAAGAATACGATAAACCAGTTATCATTAATGATACAACTTACTTCACCTGTTCTAATTGCGGAAATGTTCATGAGGTTAAGAAATATCATGGGTACACCAAAGATCAAATTATTGGAAAAATACAGGCTGCATTTTCTTCAGTGGTTCTTGGAGATGGTATAGGTTTATTTGAAGCTCAGGCTTTGGACAACTATGAGCCCGAAGATACTCAAAAGAAAGAACGCGAGAAAGATGAGAAGACAAACTGGAGGTCAATAAACTACAGTGAACTTCAAAGTTGCAGTAGTAGTTTATCTTTCTTTGATGCAAATGGCATGCGGTTTCATTTGCCAGCATTTATAATCGGAAGTATAAAAGAAGAATTGGACGACCCAATATTTTATTTGACGCAAATTGATAGCTACAAAGCGTCAAAGCTGGCTACATTTGATGAATGTCAGATAAGAGCAGTTATCGAATACTTAACATGGTGTCTCGCTGAGGAGGAATATCAGTTTGACCACGAATGCATCGTAGAAGCATTAAATGAATTTTGGGAAAGTCAATTAACCAGCGCCAGCAATTGAAGGCATAAACAAAAAACGCCTCCATTGAGTCATGCGATAAATATAGGGAATAATCAATGAAAAAAATTCTGGTTGTGCTTTTGAACACACTCTCCAATGGCCTATTCTGGAGAAATAAATAGAGTATTCGGAAGTGGTATGTTTGATACAGAATGGGGACAGGAATACGATCTAATAAAAAGGGGGTTCATCCGCAAGGAAATAAGAAGAGTTATGGTAATGTTGTTCATATGGAACTTAAGGACGGTCGAAAAGTGCTAGGTGTCGAAAGGCGCGACAAGGATAAAATTGTATTCGGCTTTGATTTTGAAGGGCGGCTAAGTAGTGTTGGTGTCTATCATAGAGCTAATTCATTTGGAGTCATTAGCGAGTGGCCAAATGATGAAGGTGTCAAGATATCACTCAGCCATATTTCCTATGGACTAAGCCGTGATGTTATATTTACAATAGAGTATCAGGCCTTAAAAATGCCACTAAAAACAAAAGAAGAATTAGGGTTTTAAATGCCAAACAAAAATCGGCATTGGGAAAAATTACACTTTAAGGTACCTATGAAAATAAAAATGTTTTTTATACTTTGTTATGCAATCGCTGGAACTTGTGTTGCAAGTGACGTGAGGACTATTAATGCCCTGATTAAGATCGACCAATCGATTGACACTTCAAAACTAGACTCTAACTTTGGCATCGAATTAGGAGTGATAACTGGAGGGTTATTTGGTACACCTAGTGAGAGTCCTTACTGGTTTAAATCTTTTGGCGATAAGAAAATGATATCCATCAGTTTGCATGATTTAGAAAAGGATTTTATGAGGCTTGCAACTCCAATCTCAAAAGAGAAGGCAGATTTAGGTGTAAAAATATTACCTAAAGATACTAAACTAGCGCGTGTTTCGACGTTCGGTGTCTTGGATGATTCAGGGTCAGTAGAGTCAGGTGGCTTTATGGATGGGGAAGGAAATTTTTTGTTGCTTGTCTATTTTGATAAGCAGTGTCAAATTTCTGGAACGATAACACATGCCTCAAAACCACTGACTTACGATATTAAAATTAATAAATCGGGCTTTCATTGGATTAGGGGAACTGTCAAACAAGATAGTTTGGAACTGAGTTCTAAATTAATATCAAATGAAGTTGTCCTGTTCGTTGGGGAGCCAAGAACCTAAAAGAGCTATCTATAAACCGTATAGATAGTGCCGATATTCTTGAATTGGCACAGCCAACCTAATGGTCAGTTGCCTGCTAAAAAAGTGGATTCTTGTTCGAACCTCACCTGTATTTTTCACCAATAGAAATCGATCAAATATAGAAAGGAAATCAAATTTCGATTTCAGAAATAACAAACGTTTGATCGCCTGCTTGCCGAGGAACAGCATTCAACCCTCTATTCTTTGCTCTATCTGTTAACCCATCGGGTAAACCTGAGATCACTTTAACAACCAAAATTTTTCTTTTAGAGGATGTATTCACTTTAAAGGTAATTGTCTGTTTTGCACAGCTTATACCTCGACAATAATACTCGTAAAAACCATTCCTAAAATCCTTATCGCCGATGATATTAAAACTATCTTCTCCAATGCTCATTGACGTGATCCCTGATTCTAATGGTATATATAATCTAGCCTCCATTAGGTCTTCAGCGGTATCTTCAATTTTGAGAGCGACAACTTGCTCGTTACTGGCTATGTTGGAATGTGTCTCGTTAGACTGAGTTGTATTGCTACCAACAATCGCAAAGGTTAATGGCTTAATGCTTTGATGTTCAATCTGCCCTGTATGCATTTGCCATTTCCCCCACGGAAGGCTTTCATTAAGCTCAGAACTATCAAAAGCTTCTATTAGTTCTTGCGGTGGATATTGACGACTCGAACCGGTCAATACTTCTGCTTTCTGGCCATTTTGAACGTAAAGAATATTCAAACCTTGTGGCATGCTTTCAGTAAAGGCGGGTTGTTGAATGGTCATTATCAGAAACAGAGTGGCAACGACACTACCGCCGGCAAACAAACGATTAAATGTTCGATAGTTTTCAGGATAAAAGGTAACCAGCGGCGATAGGCCAACCACTACAAACCCTAGGAAAAGACCCATTGCCATCGACATCGGATAACTAACCATAATTTCCAACACTTTAATGATTGGTAAAAAGACAATTATGACTATCACGCTTTGCCCACACGCAATGTAGGCCATCCAATTTCTGGATTGGATCATCGGATGAATAAATAACGAGATCAAAAGGAGTAAACAACCAACAAAGCTAGGAATAACAAAGAGAAAACTGATGCCAGCCATATATAGACTGCTCACAATCGACAGCAGTACGAAAAACAGCAATTGCCCTACCAATATTTCCAAAGACTCGAATGATTTAAAGACGCTCTTTACAAATAACAAACAAATCGAAATAACAAATAACCAGAGTGTCAACATCATCGGTAGCTGGTTTGCTCGCCAGGGGGTTGTTGTGGTGGATAAACTTTGAGTGGCGAATTGCACTAGCCACGCAATTAATACTGCTATCGCCACTGTAGAGAGCATAACGAGCGTGGCAATAAGAACTTTTCCTATGCTTAATTTTTCTCTGGATAGAAAGGTTGTTATTAACCCACAAAGAACTAACAGCAACGTCAGTGCAATGTTTATGGATGAAGGCTCTTGCCAGTGAACTTTAAAGAAGCCCAAAATATCAGTGTAAACCAAATTGCCATTGGATGTAGTAGACAAGTCTTCGTTGACAATAGACTTCAAAACTCCCCAGACGTTATCACCATGATGTTGTAGGCTTCCAAGATTCAAGTTTTCCAAATTATCCAATGGCGTGTGATAGTGGGGTTCTAATTCAGCATGCGCGAAATTAAGTCCTTGTAATCCATGATCCTTAAAAATTGTTAAATCAGTATCGTTGGGCAAAAATTTATAGACTTCATAGAACAGCGAACTACTCAAGGGCGACGGGGTAGAATCAAAATACCGCTCAACCAACCATCCACTGTCTTCGCCAGTCTCAAACATGACGCTTTGACCGGTTGTACCCCGAGCTTCAACATTGATCGCAAGTTTGAGTGTTTTAGCCGACGGGTGTCGTTCCATAAATACTTTAGCCCCAATAAGTCCGAATTCTTCTCCTTCATTAAACAGAAAAATGACATCGTTTTTTGTTGTCCCTAATTGTTTTAATAAACGCGCGGTTTCTAATAATGTACCAACAGCTGCACCTGCATCACTTCCACCCGGGCCTGCAGGAACTGAATCGTAATGAGCCGATAACAGAATGGCATTTTTACCTTTATCAGTACCTTCCTTCTTGACGATGATGTTTCTAATGCGAGTACACTTTAGTCTTCCATAGTCGGATGCTTCACAATAATGCTCATCTTGAATTTCTTCCTGATAATCCATAGCTCGAAGCACTTCAATGAGTCTCTGTTCGACAAGCCGGTTGGCTTGCGTATCGACTGAATGCGGGACTTGCTCGGACGTTAGATACTCGAGTTGATCAAACGCACGAGCAGCAGAAAATTCGATAGCGGGGGTTGTCTTGTCTTTTGGAGCAATCGGCTGAATTTGGGAGCGAAACAATGAAGCGATAACCACCAGCATCAACAAGCTGAACAAAAGTGGTTTAACAGAGAACTTTACAGAAGTCATGGTTATCCAATTATTATTTGTGTTATTCAATCATTATGACATCTTGCAACGGATTAAATCAAACCGGCATTGCCCTACAAAAGACAACTCGTTATTCTTGTTGTTCGCATTAGTTGTTGAATTATAAAAATAAAATATTTTTGCAGCAACGTAGGTTGAGTTGCCAAACCCAACAGCACCGGTTAATTCAGACTCCGAACTAATATCTAGACAGGTAGAATGACAATAACTGTTAGAGATGAAATAAGTTTGATTTAGAATCTGAGACTAAATGTTTGGATTACTACTACAGTATGGAGATCGTTGTTGGGTTGATAAAACTAACCCAACCTACCAAGCTATTTTTACCATGTGCATTAAGTCACGCTTGCAAATTTAATCTAGGAATAATTAGGTCGTTAAATTATAATTTGTAGGTTGGGTTGCCAAACCCAACAGCACTGGTTAATTCAGACTCCGTACCAACTGATAGACAAATACTGTTTAAAATAGACGCTCCCTACAATCAATAAAAATATAATTCAAAATCAGAGCCCAATTCCTAGACACCTCAACCTCTCTTTTTAATACCTTTTAAGACTAATCATCAAAAAAGTCTTGATTTTTAAATATTAGCATTTATATTAGTACTTATACTAAGTTACTGTTGTCTTCAGATTATTCCAATAAGACTGGCATTAAGCGACCATCCGAAGACAATTTTTAGCAACTAGCCCCATTGGAGCGAGACTATTATGAAGAATGTGGATTTTTTAGACGAATTGGGCGAGTTAGCCCTGGGTAGTCGTTTAAAACGGTTAAGTGACCGATTACTCGCCGATGCAGCTCAAGTTTATAAAAACTGCGGCCATGATATACAACCCAAGTGGTTTCCTTTGCTAGCGCTGCTTTGGAAGCATAAGCAGGTCAGCATTGTTGAAGCCGCGGAGAAGCTAGGATTAACACAGCCTGCGATTAGCCAGTTTATTAAAGAATTAGTGGGAGTAGGACTGGTCACCAGTACTCCATCGCCGCAGGATTCTAGACGAAAATTGATTGTATTGACGGAACAGGGCAAATTGGCTATCGCCAATATGCAACGCATGTGGAATGCTGTTGACGAGGCAGCAAAGAGCTTGTGTGATGAATCTGGCACGGCATTTTACGAGACCGTTCAAAACTTTGAGAAAGCACTTGCCAATAAGTCATTGGCTCAAAGAACCAAGGAGCAGCTTTCATATCATGTGGCCAATCCTGATGTGGAATTTCTAGCGTATAGCGCTGAACTAGCGCCTCATTTTAAGTCAATTAATGCGGAGTGGATTGAAGACATGTTTGTTATGGAGGCGAGTGATGAAGAGATCCTTAATGATCCCGGCAGAGTTGTTATAGAACAGGGCGGAAAGATTTATTTTGCCAAGCATCGTACTCTTGGAGTTGTAGGAACCTGTGCGCTATTAAAGAAAGATGATTCGAGTTATGAATTAACCAAAATGGGAGTGTTAGCAAAGTCGCGCGGCGAAAAAATTGGTGAAGCTTTATTAGGACATGTCATTGAGGAAGCGAGCCGATTGAAAATTGAAAACCTCTATTTACTCACCAATAAAAAATGCCAAGCGGCGATTCATTTGTACTTGAAAGCAGGCTTCCGACACGACCAATCAACCATGGAAAATTACGGTAGCAAGTATCAACGTTGTGATGTTGCCATGAGATATTGTAAAAATTAGCTCTCGCGTTATTCGAGATTTGACCATAACTATACCCGCTGTAGCATCACGCGAGAGCATTTAGGATTTTATTTATTGTCTCGCTTAACACTCACAGTCCCTTCTCTTATGCGACTATTTGTTTTAAGTTTGGCAAGCATCCTAATCATATCCGGAGAGTAGTTTCCATAGTTGACAGTTTGGGCAGACATCGACTCTGCAATTTGACCAGGATTTACTGCAGCAACGCCTGCTATAGACGGGTCTTTTGATCCTGTACGCTCTGCCGAGTCAAGCAGAGCCGCAGAATTGGTTGCACTTGAGCCACCATAATCCCGTGTACCTGCACGCATATTAGCAAGATGCATGTCTTTTATATTGGCTTTAAAATATTTTGCGTTCTTAAGGTAATCTTCATATTCTCCAACTGTAAAGTCCATAAGGTGCTTTTTTAGATCGATATTGTAGTTTGGAAACAACATATGATTTCTTTGGTATAAACTGGAAACTCTCATATAATCGGAACTTCCCTTGAACGTACCGCGGTTAGAGTTTATGAATTCTTCGGCATTCTCATCTAGTTGTTGATAAACCAATGCACCGGTGTATGCGCTAGTCCTAATATTAGGTCCCCCAATTATCCCTTGGTAAAATCCATACATCACTGATAGCGTTTTAGGGAATTTGGGGTATACAATATTATACTGAATATCATTTAGGCTGAGTTGGATTCCAGCTACGTTCAGCAGTTTCTTATCCAAAATTGCGCTTTCGCCGTAAAGGAAACTACCGAGGGAACTTCTCGGAGAAATCTTAATCACTTCTATTAATAATGTAACATTGTACAGATTGAGCCAATAAGCGAGTTGTTCTTGTTTGTTGAACAAATTCAATGCTATTTCATCAGGCACTGTCAAAAGGCTAGTTTGAATTGTTAGTAGTTGGTCCATGTATGTTTGGTCTTTGTATACACTAAAGTAAAAACGGTTTGCCTCCAATGCAGTATAGATATTACGAGATGATTTCAAGCGAGTTCCTATGCTCGCTTTTACACTCTTTGCTTTTTGTCTAAATGACTTTCCGACATCAAATACAGATAAGTCGAGTATTTGGCTAATATCTTGATAACTAATTTTTAACGTTGATTTTGAGTCTTCACCGATAAACGGCTCCGGTGTCTTTCCCATGTCTTGAGCAGACAAAGTGTTAATAGTAAAGAATAGGAAGCAAGAAGTGACTACGATTAATTGACTAATATAAGATGTAACAGAATCTTTCATTGATTTCTCGATATGGTTTGTTTTTGCTCAGTTCATAGAACTATGAAGCCCTTCGTACACTGTTATTTTTATAGTATTTTCCGGTAGCTGTCAATTCAATTGTACATCATAAAAGCAATACTTTAAGCATTCGTTTTTCACAAACTGAATCTTCTTATTGAAATAACCGTTTGATTTTACTAACAATAAGCGATAAATCACGCTTTTTCAAATGATGTAACTCATTTTTAATGCTCGTTCCACTAACTCGCCTGGTTGCTCGTTCTACGCAAATTATTCACTAATAATCGAATCGGAAACAGACCGGCGGACTGCTCTTCGATTTAACTTATAGTTGAATTGTAGGATTAGAAGTTTATTACATCCAAACTTTTTAACCGCTAGTTCCGTCATAACAATAAGATGTTAGAGCGAAGAAAACCAAAATTAATACTGCTATTAAGCAGCTCATTAAAATAACAGCAGCCAACAAACTATCAAACAATGAGTATTGAAACGAATCGAGTATTTAAACGATATTGGGGAAAACTATGTTTCTATATTACGTTCGGATTTCTCTGCATAGTATTAAACGAAATCCGCTACTAAGCAGTTTAATGATTATTGCTATCGCCCTAGGTATTGGCGTAAGCATGACGACTATTACTGTTTATCATTTAATGTCTGCCGACCCTATTCCCGATAAAAGCCAACAACTCTTCGCGGTACAACTCGATAGTTGGGGCAAAGAAAGACCTTTTGACCAAGATAGACCGGAGCGAGCGCCCCACCAGCTGACTCATCGCGATGCGACAGCCCTAATCGCAGCCAAACAAGCGAATCGGCAAGTCGCTATGTTCGAATCGACATTAATCGTTGAACCGGAAAAAGAGAAACCTTTTATTTCACTTTTAAGAGTAACCACTGGTGATTTCTTTCCCATGTTTGAGGTGCCGTTTCTTTTTGGTAATGGCTGGACTGAGGATGAAGAGCAGCGTGCAGCGAAGGTCGTGGTGCTTTCGAAACAAAGTAATCAACGACTCTTTGGCGGAGAGAATAGCGTTGGGAAAACACTGCGGCTTGGCGAAAAAGACTTTAAGGTCATCGGAGTGCTCGATAATTGGAATCCAACACCTCGATTTTATGATGTGATCAATGGTGGATTTAATGAGGTTGCGGATATGATGATTCCGTTTAGCTTAACTGAACCCTTAGAACTAAATTCTGCGGGTAGTGACTGGGGCTGGAAAGCTGAAGAGATCAATTCATTTAAAGACTGGCTTAATTCTGAATCCGCTTGGATACAATTTTGGGTTGAGATTGACCAACAAAGTAAACGTGAGCAGTACCTTAGTTTTTTAGACAGTTATGTTATGGAGCAGAAGAAACTCGGACGATTTGAGAGATCTGTTAATAATCATTTACAGAATGTGCCTCAATGGATGGCACATAATGAAGTGGTGCAAGAAGATAACAAAGTGTTAGTCGGACTATCTATTTTATTTTTATTTGTTTGTATGCTCAGTGCCATTGCATTGTTGTTAACTCATTTCTTAGGGAAATCTGGTGAAGTTGCATTAAGGCGTGCCTTGGGGGCAAATCGAAAAGCTATTTTTGGTCAGCACCTTATCGAAGTTTCCATGACAGGTATTTTAGGAGGCTTGCTTGGCATTTTATTTTCTTTAGCAGGTTTACAAGCCGTCCGATTACTTTATGCCAACCAGGGTTTCGATCACTTGGTGCAGCTCGATATTTTTTTAGTCTCGTTAACTATTATATTAGCTTGGTGTGCGAATGTACTAGCTGGCTTTTATCCGGCTTGGAAATTGTGCCAAGAATCTCCCGCGGGATTCTTGAAGACTCAATAGAGGAATAATTATGAATATTGGACCAATCATTAGTGCACTAAAAAACCGAAAGGCTGGCGCTGTGTTAGTTGCTCTACAAGTTGCTGTGACTCTCGCAATTGTGATCAATGCGATCTTTATTATTGGCGTACGTTCAGAAAAAATAGGACGAGAGACTGGGATTGATGTGAATAATATCTTTACCGTGAGTGTTAGAGGTTTCGGTAATGGATTTAACGTCACCCAGAGCATCGATGCGGATATTCGAATGATTAAATCTTTGCCAGGTGTCATTAATGCTACTGTGATTAATCAGATTCCTTTAAGCGGTTCTGGGTCTGGAACTGGATTAAGAGCCGTTGCGGACAATAAGATTGATTCCATAGGAACGGCTCGCTTTCGATTTTCAGAAAATGGTGTCGAAAGTCTCGGACTAAAACTAGCGTCTGGTAGAAACTTTAACGCTAATGAAGTCGACTTTGTAACTCAAGCCTCTAATCCTCCAACACCGCCCGGCATTCTATTAACTCAAACTTTGGCAGATGCGCTTTACCCGGACGGTGATGCTTTAGGCAAGCAAGTTTACTGGGGTGATATGAGTGGCTCTACTATTATTGGCATTATCGAAAAAATGCATGGTTCATGGGTGGGCTGGGATAAGTTAGAACATGTGGTTATTCAACCGGGTAGGCCTGCTTATAATACCAATAATTATATTATCAGAACTGAGCCGGGAGAGCGCGACAGGCTGATGCTGGCTGTCGAAGAAAAGCTCACTGCTCTGAGTCCTAATAAAGTCATTCGGCAAGTGAGAAGTATGCAAGAGCACGCAGCGCGTTCTTACCAAAGAGACAGAGCGATGAGTATTATATTAATTGGCGTCATCGTCCTATTGCTCACTATAACTGGATTGGTTTTTCTTGGCTTAGCATCGTTTAATGTGAAACAGAGAACCAAACAAATCGGTACCCGTCGAGCGCTGGGAGCGACTAAAGCAGACATTATTCGATACTTCATGTTAGAAAACTGGCTGATTACTAGCGGCGGTGCGTGTTTCGGGATTGTACTTACGGTTGGTTTAGCATATTGGCTTGAAATTACTTATTCGTTGCCACGTTTGAATTTATTTTACATACCAGCGGGAGTGGTAATTTTATGGATATTGGGACAAGTTGCTGCTTACGCGCCGGCGAAACGAGCCGCTAATATTTCGCCAGCGATAGCCACTCGAACGGTTTAATTCTAGAGTATAAAGTTCATATTATTGAATAACTCTTCTCAGGTAGAAATTACTTCGAGAAGAGTCAATTGTGTTACTAGATTATTAAGTTACTTGGAAACTCGATAATTTAGTTTCCTGATTGGTGATATTAACTAGGAACTGGCTCCACCAGAATTTTCGTCAGCGTATCGTTCTTCAGCAGCTTTAATCGAAGGTCCAATAATTTCTAATGCTGTTTTATCGCAGGGTGGGAGTTCAGCATCCGACTCTCGTAACGGTGTCGTCCGAGAGCCCCATTTGATGATACCCGCACCACAAGTTAATCCTGCCCCAAAAGTTGCTGTTAACAGCGTCATACCAGGCTTAATACGTCCTTCCTCTAGGGCGTCACATAATGCCAATGGAATAGTTGCTGCGGACGTATTGCCATAGCGGTCGACACATACCATCACATTATCAATATCAAAATCCATTCGTTTTGCCAGTGTTTGTATGATTCGAACATTGGCTTGGTGAGGCACAAAAAAATCAATTTCCGATTTTTTAATGCCGGTCTTTTTTAAAACAGCATCGCAGGCTTCATTCATTCCTTTAACGGCATTTTTAAAAATATCCTGCCCTTTAAAGTTCATAGAATAGTAATAGCTATTCATTTCTGCGTGGGACATATCAAAGCCCATTCTTGGCATTTGTATCATATCTCTGGTGTTCGGAACAGTGCTTAGTTTTGCGTCAATTAACCCCAAGGCTTCTTCTGTTGCTTTAATAACCACAGCGCCGCCGCCATCGCCAAACAATACAGATGCATCTCTTCTACCCCAATCCATGATGGTGGAGGTTTTCTCAACACCGATGACCAGCGCTGTTTTGATTGAGCCGGCTTTAATCATGTCTGTCGCAACATTAAGTGCGTAAACAAAACTGGTACAAGCCGAGTTAAGGTCAAAACCGGTAGCATTCACGGCACCAACTGCATTAACGATGATACTCGCACTATTTGGGATCATTTCATCAGGGCTATTACTGCCATAGATGACTAAGTCGATTTCAGTTGGATCGATATCGGCACAGGCGATCGCTCTTTCGCTTGCTACGCGAGCCATTTCCGAGCCTGGAACATGACTGATATGTCGTTGACGAATACCGGTTCGAGAGAAAATCCAATCGTCGGAAGTATCCATGAAAGTTGCTAAATCACTATTGGTCAATATCGCTGGAGGAGCGCATTTTCCCCATCCAATAATTTCTGCAAACATATTATGTATCTCCGGTTCTTAATAGTGATTTATTATTGTTGCCGCCAGTCTAGCATTTTCTTGGTTTATTGTATCCTGCAAGCTGGCAGTGATTGATGGATTTTTAAGGTTCTTTACTGAATACTACATCCAAGTGGTGTTAAATTATTCACTGAAAAAGCAGCGTCATATTGGGTTGTTTCCACTGTGGAATATTCGAATTGAAACTGATGTTCGAAATCGTCGTCTTTCAATATCATTTCTTCTGACAGAATGGGATCAGGCAAAATAAACTCGAGATTTCCTGATGGGTCAAAGGTTAGAGAGGCACTGGTCGATAACTCGCCAGTTGTTGGTGCTTCCAATGACAGCCTATTGCCATCGAAATAATAAACGCTCGACCAAGTTTGTGGTTCTACCGTGCTCTTTAAGAAATAGACCGTGGTCAGGTAATTTTCGTCAAAGATATCAAACAATGTGAAACTGGTCGATTGGGTAAAGGTTGCACTGTCTTCAGGATCAAAATTGTCCAACGATAAGACGGCTTCTGTCGATGGTAAATTTACGCCAATTTGAACGCGGCAGACGACTGTTTCTCTATCTTTTCTATCAGGAGAACTGTTACAACCCAATAAAATCCAACCGATGAAAATAGATGCAGATAAGTTCGAAAGGAATTTCATAGGGATTTCCTTATTAGTAGCATTAAGTTTCAGTATTTTATGCAAACATTCTTGGCTTCGGTGAAAAAGCGCATAGCCTCTAAACCGCCTTCTCTTCCGACGCCAGATGATTTTACTCCGCCAAATGGAGTGCGCAGATCTCTTAGTAACCAACTGTTGATCCAAACGATACCAAATTCAAGTTGTGAAGACATTTGATGACAACGTGATACATTACTGCTCCAAACCGACGCTGCTAATCCATACTCGGTTCCATTAGCATATCCCAATACTTCTTCATCACTATCGAACGGTTGAATGGTACACACCGGTCCAAAAATCTCTTCTTGGTTTACTCGGCAATCAATTGTCAATCCTTCGATAATCGTTGGTTGCAGAAAATAGCCTTGTTCGCAACGTCCGGATAATTTCACTTTGTTTCCGCCGGCGATGATCGTTCCACCTTCTTGCTCAGCGAGTTCTATATAGGAATAAACTTTGTTGAAATGAGCTTGTGAAACTAGGGCACCGTGTTGTGTTTCTTCATTTAACGGGTCACCTATTTTTAAAGCGTTAATACTTTTTACTAACGCAACTTTAAATCTTGGGTAGAGCTTCCTTTCAATATAAAGTCGTGAACCACAGAGGCAGATTTGACCTTGGTTCGAGAAGGCCAAGCGTGCAACTTCGCTGACCGTTTTATCAAAGTCTTGTTCAGTATTGCATGAATCTTCAAATATTAAAGCAGGGTTTTTGCCGCCCAATTCGAGAGAATATTTTTTTAGCATTGGCGCTATTTTACTCGCGATCGCTCTGCCTGTCGCACTGCCGCCGGTAAAGCTGATGGCTTTCACATCTGGATGTTCTACTAATGGAGAGCCAATTGATTGACCACTGCCATGCAAAATATTGATAACACCCTTTGGAATTCCTGCTTCGATACACAATCTTGAAAAGATGTAAGCCGTCATGGGGGTAATCTCTGACGGTTTTGCGATCACTACGTTGCCGCTGGCTAAAGCAGGGGCTATTTTCCAGGTAAACAAATAAAGCGGTAAGTTCCATGGCGAAATGCAGCCGACGATACCAATTGGTTGACGCAAGGTATAATTAACACCGACCGCACCCATGTCATGAGCTTCACTGGAAAACTGAGTTGCGGCATTGGCAAAAAAACGAATGTTAGCAGCACTTCGATAACTATCAACTGCGCGCGCAAGGGCGATAGGTTTACCATTGTCAATAGCTTCTGCTTTGGCAAGTTCTTCGCTTGCATTTTCTATCGCGTCGGCTAATTTCATTAACAAAATGGAACGTTGCTCACTGGCTAAATTGGCCCATTCTTTTTGTGCTTGTTTACATGCGTTGACCGCTTGTTGAAGATCTTGGTGGTTAGATTCAGGTATACGGGAATATACTTTCCCGGTGGCGGGTTCATAGTTATCGATGTATTGGCCGTCTATGGGGGCAACCAGTTCGCCATTGATATAGTTCTGAATCTTTTCCATTCTAATCCTCTTTCATTCTATAACCTATAAGCTGCTGGTTCTTCCACCATCAACGGGGATGCTAACTCCAGTGACATAAGCTGCTGCCGGCGAAGCTAAAAAGGCACAAACATTGGCAAACTCTTCGGCTTCGCCAAATCGTCGCAATGGAATAGACGCTTTTTCTTCGGCCTCCATTTCTTCGATAGAAACGCCTTTCTTAGCCGCCTTGTTTTTAATGATAGCGTCGAGCCTGCCAGTATTGGTTGCGCCAGGTAAGACGTTGTTGACGGTGATACCAAACGGTCCCAATTCATTGGACATGGTTTTGGCCCAGCTAGCTACCGCGCCTCGGATGGTATTTGAAACACCTAAGTTAGGTAGTGGTTGCTTTACGCTGGTAGAAATAACATTAATAATTCGGCCATATTCCGCATTTTTCATTCCGGCCAACAGTTTTTGTGCGATTTGATGATTATTGATTAAGTGTTGATTAAAAGCGGCTAAAAAATCTGTACTTTCTGCGAGGTTCGCGGGACCCGGTGCAGGTCCGCCAGTATTGTTAATCAAAATATGAAAATTAGGTACGACGGTTAAGTGAGAGTCGAGCGCTCGAGCGACTTCTTCTGGATGGCGAAAATCTGCACAAATGGCAAAATGTTCTTGGGTACCATCATTAGCAAGTTCTGACTTCACTTGATTCAGTGTTTCCAAATTTCGAGCGAATAAAGTGACATTAGCACCGAGCTCAGCGAGTTCAATCGCGATCGCTTTTCCCATACCTTGAGAGCTTCCGCACACAAGAGCATGTTTGTTTTTTAAATTTAAATCCATTGTATTTTCCTAACTAAATAGTTTGAAATTGAAAGCTCAATTAAAACCAATCATTTTGCATTTCTAAGCAAGTATCATCGAGGCGAATCAGAATTTCTGCGTCGTTCTGTAGTTTTGGTAGTTCCCAACCAATAAAGTACTTAGCTGCTTGCATTTTACCTTGGTAAAAAGACAATTCCTCTGCGTTAGATTGCTCACGTTCTATTGCTTTTTCGGCAACGGTTGCTTGGCGAATCCACATCCAACCAAAAACCAATTTTCCGAGTAACGATAAATAACAGTTGGCGTTAGCTAAGGTTTTTTCAGGGCCGACTTGTTGCATCATGCCGGCAAGTTGCTGAGTAACTTTTGCGGCTGTTGTCAAATGCAGCTCAAGTGACTTTGCCAAGTTTGATGATTGCGGTTGTTCTTTTGCAATCGCAATATCTTTAGCGATATCAGCAAATAGTTGTTGCATTGTTTCGCCATTGTTAGTCCATGCTTTTCGACCTAATAAGTCGAGCGCTTGAATGCCAGTGGTACCCTCATGTATAGGATTAAGTCGATTGTCGCGATAGCACTGTTCGACAGGGTATTCATTAGTATAGCCAGCTCCACCCAATACTTGGATAGCAAGTTCGTTAGCTTTTAATCCGTATTCAGAATTGGTTGATTTTACAATAGGCATTAATAAATCTAACATTGCTGCTGCTTTTTGCTGAACAGGACCTTCCAGAGTTTCGGAATCATCGACTAAACTGGCAGAATATAAGCAGAGTGATAGTCCGCCTTCGACGAATGATTTTTGTGCGAGCAGCATGCGTTTTACATCGGCATGTTCCACAATATTAACTTGTGGTGAGCTAGGATCTTTTTCGGTGGGCTTTCGTCCTTGCGGGCGCTCTCTAGCGTAAGCGAGTGATTCAAGGTAGCCACGGTATCCAAGTATTACACCACAGAAGCCAACCCATAATCGAGCTTCGTTCATCATTTGGAACATGTACTTCAGACCATTGTTTACTTCGCCTACCAAATAGCCGGTACAATTATTCTTTTCACCAAAACTTAACGATGTTGAAGTCGTTCCACGATACCCCATTTTGTGAAACAAACCTGCCAGATTAACATCGTTCCTTTCACCAGGTTGATCATTTTCATTCAATTTAAATTTAGGCACAATAAAGAGTGATATTCCTTTGACACCTGCAGGTGCGCCTTTAACTCTCGCCAGAACCATGTGGACTATGTTTTCGGAAAGTTCATGATCGCCAGCGGATATGAAGATTTTTTGACCTTTAATTTTATAAGTTCCATCGTCCTTTGGAATTGCTTGAGTGGTGATGTCAGAAAGTGAAGAGCCTGCACCAGGTTCGGTGAGCGCCATGGTGCCAGTAAACTCTCCCGTGATCATTCGTGAAACGTACTTTTCTTTTTGCTCATCATTACCAAATACGCGGATTAGATTGGCTGCACCAGCAGTTAGAAAACTATAGGCAGTCGTGGCGCAGTTGGCGGAAGTAAAAAAGCTAGAGGCTGCTAAATTAATTATTAATGGTAATTGCATACCGCCTTCTTCAAAATCGACCCCTGCCGCAATAAAACCAGCTTCTCTTTGAGCATCAAAGGCTTCTTTTACTTCAGGGATCATTTTTACTTTGCCATCAATAAATTTCGGTTGTTTTTGATCCGCTGTATGATTGTGAGGAAGAAAATACTTGAGGGCAATTTTTTCTGCAGTGTCGAGCACTGCATCGAATGTTTCTTTGGAATGCTCCTCGAAACGAGGTCGCTTGAGTAACTCGTTGAGGTCGAACATTTCATAAAGTTGAAAAGCGAGATCGCGATTATTGATCAGTTGAGACATTAATACCCCTTGGCCTAATGATATGGTCTTCCGTTTTGACGACCATTTTTAGCTTCTGTTTATATTATCAATTAGCGACTCTTTACTGAGCATTATTCTTATAAAATACGCTAATCAATAACTCTCTATTTGTTGTTTTATTCCTGCTGCATCAAGTCCACAAAGTGCCATTAGGTCGGCAGGTTCTCCATGCTCGATAAATTCATCTCGAATACCCAGGATTTGAATAGGTATTTGAATATTTCTGACTGATAAAAACTCGCTCACTGCGCTACCGGCACCACCCGCGATGGCGTTTTCTTCGAGGGTTACAAACCGATTATGGCTTTGACTGAGTTTAATGAGCAGTACTTCATCAAGTGGTTTTACAAATCGCATATCAACCAAAGTCGCATCGATTTGTTCGGCGACCTCTTTTGCTGAATGCAACATGCTGCCAAAAGCAAGTAACGCAATTCCAGAACCCTCTCGAACTACTCTTGCTTTGCCTATTTCAACCGGCTCAAGATCGGTACCTGGGTCGATACCTGTTCCTGCGCCCCTTGGATAGCGGACAGCTGCGCAACCGGGATATTGATAACCCGTTGTAAGCATTGCTCTACATTCTTTTTCATCGCTAGGTGACATGATAATAATGTTGGGAATACATCTCATGAAACTCAAGTCGAAACTGCCATGGTGAGTAGCGCCATCCCCACCGACTAAACCGCTGCGGTCAATGGCAAACAGCACATCTAATTTCTGCAGCGCGACGTCATGAATGAGTTGATCATAACCGCGTTGTAAGAATGAGCTATAAATGGCGCAGACTGGTTTCGAGCCTTCGCAAGCCATTCCAGCTGCGAGCGTAACAGCATGTTGTTCTGCAATTCCTACGTCGAAATAACGATCTTTATATTGTCTTGAAAATTCAATCAAGTCGGAACCTTCTCGCATGGCAGGAGTAATGCCCATTAATTTTTCATCAGTGGCAGCCATGTTACATAACCACTGACCGAAAATGTTCGAGTAAGTGGTCTTCTTTTTGCTCTTGGGCAAAGATGTTTCTTTAGGGTTAAACACTGGTACGGCATGGTAAGCAATAGGATCGTCTTCGGCCGGCGCAAATCCTTTTCCCTTGGTGGTGACGACATGCAGTAATTGAGCGCCTTTTAAATTCTTAATGTTCCGAATGGTGGTGAGTAATGTAGGTAAGTGATGTCCATCGATAGGGCCAATGTAGTTAAAGCCAAGTTCTTCAAATAAAGTGCCCGGCAAAACCATCCCTTTCATATGTTCTTCAACCCGATGTGCCCAATTGGAAATCTTGGGCATATTTTGCAGAACTTTTTTCCCACTTTCTTTGATGCCGGAATAAAACTTACCAGAGAGTACTTTGGCCAAATAGTTATTGAGTCCGCCGACGTTTTCTGAGATGGACATGTCGTTGTCGTTTAATATGACGGTTAAATTCACGTCTAAATCTGCCGCATGATTCAGTGCTTCGAAAGCCATACCCGCAGTCATTGCACCGTCACCGATTACTGCGACAAAGCGTCTTTCATCACCGCGAGCCTTTGCAGCGACAGCCATGCCGAGTGCTGCACTAATTGATGTGCTGGAATGGCCAACACCAAATGCATCGTATTCACTTTCGAATCGGCTGGGAAAGGGGTGCAATCCATTGGTTTGACGAATGGAGCGTAAACTTTCTTTCCGACCTGTTAGCACTTTGTGGGGGTACGCCTGGTGACCCACGTCCCAGATAATTTTGTCATCAGGGGTATTAAACAAATAATGTAAAACAACGGTTAACTCAACGGTGCCGAGACCCGCGGCAAAATGGCCACCGCAATGGGCAATACTGTTGACCAAAAACTCTCTTAATTCATCGTTCAATGCTTGCAATTGCTCGACCGCCAATTCCCTGAGATCGGCTGGTTGATCAATTTCACTTAAAAGTGGATAAATTAAAGGATCACATAACATTGTTTAAGTTAATTCCAAAATGTAGCTAAAATTTAGCGCTATCAATTGCTTCTGTTGACAATAAAATTGGCGAAATTGGCCAGTTTGTCACTATTGAGCGGTATTCGTTCTAACGCGTCGAGCGCTCTTGAAATAAGTTCATCGGCTCGTTTCTTTGCTCCACCCATACCCAATAGCGATGGGAAGGTAAGCTTATTATTTTCGAGATCAGACCCTTGTGGTTTGCCAAGTGTTTTAGTATCACCCTCGATGTCTAAAATATCATCCTTTATTTGAAAAGCGAGTCCTAGACAACTGCTGTAAGTGGTTAATTGGGTAAGAATAACTTGATCTTGACAATCACTGGCCAAGAAGCCCATTTTCACCGATGCGTTGATTAGTGCACCGGTCTTCATATTATGCATTGATTCAAGGGTTTGTAAGTCACTGCTCGAATTGGTCATCATCAAATCAATGGCTTGTCCACCACCCATGCCTAATGAACCGCTAGCGCGACTTAATTCATTTAACATCATTAACTTCTGGTGATCTGGCATATTGTAATCGCTGTGATTGGTAGGGTTACTTAGTAACTCAAACGCCAAAGTTTGCAAGGCATCGCCCGCTAATACGGCTGTCGCTTCATCAAACTGAATGTGGCAAGTTGGAATTCCGCGTCTTAAATCGTCATCGTCCATACAAGGCAGATCGTCGTGTATTAGTGAATAAGCGTGGATTAACTCAACAGCGACTGCGGGTATATCTAAATTCCCTGGTTCGGCGTTTAACATCTCTCCAGTGGCAAATACTAACGCTGGGCGTATTCTCTTGCCAGGATTAAGCGCTGAATAGCGCATCGCTTGATGGAGCCTCTTAGGCTCACCAGTTGCAGGAGGCAGTGTTTTTTCCAGCAAGTTATTAGTTCTTGCTTGAACCTGACTTAAAAATTCGCTGTGGGGCATTATCTGTGACTACTCAAACTCTTCTAGATCTTGTTCGTTATTACTCAGAATGGAAACTTTTTGTTCAGCTTCGTTCAATATGCTCTGGCATTCTGCCGTTAGTTTTACACCTTTTTCGAACTGCGTTAGAGATTCGTCGAGAGGTAAATCGCCTTTCTCAAGATGATTTACAATCTCTTCTAACGCAGCAAGCTGTGATTCAAAAGAGGGCTTCTTTTTAGTGTTCATAGTCGTGACCAGAATGATGAAACAGAATATTGACTTCAATAGCTTATTGTCTCGCATTTTGAGCTCGAAAGGAATTCTTTGCTGATTTTTATCAAGAATTTCAGAGCTTCACTGGAATTGTTGGAAATCTTGCCTATTCTTTGAATAAGATAGAAAAAAGTATGTATTATTAGCCGTGATTTTAGCGTTCGAAACAGGGGTAGAAATAATTTGGATTTAGGAACTCTAGTTGGCCTTCTTGGGGCCATTGCGATGGTTGTCATGGCCATGGTGCTGGGTGGCTCCATTATTACCTTTATAGACGCGCCTTCTATTCTAATAGTGGTAGTAGGCACTCACTTTGTGGTGATGATGACCTACTCTCTTGGGGAGTTCCTGGGGGCTGCTAAAGCGGGCATGAAAGTGCTAACTTTTAAGGCAATGAATAATGAAGAGCTAATTACTCAAATTGTTGAATTGGCTGATATGGCAAGAAAGAGCGGGCTATTAGCTTTGGAAGGCGCTGAAATACAACATGATTTTTTGAAAAAAGGCATTGGTCTTTTAGTCGATGGTCATGACGGTGATGTTGTTCGCTCGATTTTAGAAAAAGATGTCAGGATGGCTTCCGAAAGACATAAATTGTCGGGAACCGTATTTAAAACGATGGCTGATGTCGCACCTGCAATGGGAATGATCGGTACTTTGATTGGTCTCGTTGCGATGTTATCCAACATGGATGATCCTAAATCAATTGGTCCTGCAATGGCGGTTGCTTTGCTAACAACGTTATATGGGGCGATCATGGCAAATATGGTTGGTATTCCTATCAGCGATAAACTCGGTATGCGAGACCGGGAAGAAACTATATCCAAGACTCTAATGATTGATGGGCTGCTAGGGATTCAAGCGGGTCAAAATCCACGGGTTATCGAACAAGTTCTGCACGGTTACCTGGCTGAAGGTAAACGTCCAACGGCAGAAGAATAAGCAATGAGTGATGAAGCTGAATGCGACTGTCCCCCCGAGGGACTTCCTGCTTATATGGGGACTTTTGCCGATTTGATGGCCCTTCTGATGTGCTTCTTTGTTTTGCTTTTGTCCTTTGCTGAAATGGATGTACTGAAGTTTAAACAAATCGCAGGCTCGATGAAGTTCGCTTTTGGTGTGCAAAACAAAGTGCATGTGCGAGATATTCCTAAAGGCACCAGTATCATTGCAAAAGAATTCTCTCCCGGTAAGCCACAGCCGACTGTTATTGAAGCAGTCATGCAGCAAACAATTGATATTACTAAGGAAACACTTGAGTTTGATGAGCCTGATGAAGATGATCCCGATGAAGGGCAGGGCATTGAAAAAGACAAAGGTGTAGGACCGGAAGATAAAGATGCGACTTCTACAGAAGAGAAAAGTGACGCAGAAATCATTAAAGAAGCTCAACAAGCTGCTAAAGCTGATCGCGAAGCTGCCGCAGAAGCGGAGGCGCTTGCGCAAGAGATAGCGGTGAAGATGTCGGAAGAGATCTCTGATGGTCAAGTTGAGCTACTTGCGAAAGGTGCTTATGTTGTCATTCGAATTCGGGAGAAAGGCTCTTTTGCTTCCGCATCTGACACAATTGAAGAGGAATTTTTGCCTGTTATTCGGAAAATTGAAGATATTCTTGCTGATACTGATGGGGAAATTCGAGTTGCTGGACATACGGATAATCTGCCAATAGATAATGAATACTTCAGGTCAAACTGGGAACTTTCGGGTGGAAGAGCGGGTTCAGTAACACGGGAATTACTTCGAAGCGGCAATCTCCAAAAAGGGCGTTTTGTTATCACTGGCTATGCTGACACTAAACCGATTGCAGATAATTCAACTAGTGAAGGGCGGGCGACCAACCGACGGGTAGAGGTCATAATTGTCCAAGGTGAACAACCTGAAGGCGATGTGGTTGGCGTTGGTTTAGACTCTGTCAGCGAAGGATAGGTAATTCTGCAGATTTTTCTCAATTCGACACTGATTAATAAAATGAATCTACTAGTCTGGATCTAGTTAATTAACAAAGGACTTACGTAGTCCTTCATTCAGAAGGCTGTGATAAAGCTCGATTTGAACCACTGAAATTATTGGTCCTCTGACTTCCATTCCCTTACATCGTTAAGATTAAAAATCCAATCTTCTAATTGACTCCCTCGTTGCTCAACGGGCATACCATCTCGAATCCAACATTCTATACTCGTTATGGTGACGTCCATCAGGCTGGCCAAGGTGTCCTTGCCTACGATTTTATCGTTACTAGTAAATACCGACGATTCATCAACAATGGTTTTGTTGTGTCTGCGTTTTGCTTGTCGCAAATAATTTGAACTTCTCATTGTTCGCTCTCCTTTTTTGCTTCTTCTTTAACTATAGATGAAGTTAGGGCATAAAAGGTTGCAAATTAAATTGAATTAATTAATTAGACAAATGTTACTGAATTTGTCGTTCCTTTTTCTGGCTGGCTAAATGCCACAAGTGGTTGATAGAAATGATTAATCTTTTCATTTGAGATAATCGTTCTAAGTCAATGTTTTTGTTAGATGTTTTTGAGTATTTTTCGAGCAGAGAATGCTCTTGTTGCGATGATAACTGACAGCTTATTATTAAGTTAGCAAGGTCCATTAAAGGGTCCCCCCATCCGGAATATTCCCAGTCGATAATTTTTAGTATTCCATGCTCAGAGTAAAGTAAATTCTCTAATGTCAGGTCATTGTGACAATAGCACTCTGCTCGAAAGTATTTCGTAAAAGCGACCGATTGATGAAAATAGATCTCAATGCTCTTAGTTTCTTGCGGTGCGTTGGTCAATGCTAACTGTCGGTACCGTCGAACATATTCCTCAATTTGTATCGCAGGAAGTTGTATTCCTCGAGTAGAAAAGAAAGAATCGCTGTAATGGAGATGAACTAAAAAATTAACGATGGAGCGAATAAATTCAGGATTATGAAATAGCTTATTGGTTATTGAAGACGAGTCAAACCAATCATCAATTTTAATGTGCGTTGATTCATATAAATTATTAACTAACCACGGCTCGATATTCGTATGTAGTTGTAATTGTTGATTCAATTTCTGAAAGTCAACGGTCGGTTGCAGGTCTGAATTCTGTTTGTTTTTTATTTGAACAAAATAGCACTTATCCATCAGAGTCAGTTTAAAATTGGAATTGGTTTGCCCTAGCGATAGAGGAAGCCAATTACTGGCAAGTGAAAGTTGGTTCGATAGCGTATCAAATGAACTTCGAGTTGTAGGCGTAAAGAAGGCAAGAAGTTCTTGCCACAAGGCTTCTTTCAAAGCCCACCAACTAGGTGGCTGAACTTTGCTGTTCATAGTTTTTCTTCCAGGTCATCCAACCTAAAATGGCAAGTACAATATAAATGATGAAAAGTACTGAGGTGAGAGCGAATCCTTTAGAAATATAAAGGTATATAGAGACGCTATCAATGACTATCCAATAGAGCCAATTTTCTAAAACTTTTTGGGTGACCATGTAAGTCGCTAAGATTGCAAACCATGTTGTAAAAGAATCAATCAATGCCAGCTGTTGATCGGTGTAACGGTCAAGTAAAAATGCTGAGAACACAACTAACAATGAAATAATAGCTACCCAGAAAAGGTGTCTGCGCAATGGCCACACAAAGATGGGTTTGTTTGGAGATGCTTCCTTGTTTTTCTTCCATTGTTGCCAGCCAAATACTGCCATGACTAAGTAATATAAATTTAGTAATGATTCCATGTATAAACTGACATCAAAAAATAGAAAGATGTAGATAGCGGTACTAAGAAAAGCCGCTGGCCAACACCACAGACTTTCTTTAATCGCTAACAACAAATAGGCGATGGCTAAAATAACCGCAAGCCACTCTAATAACGAAGTGGCTAACAATTGTTCAATGAATTGTTGGTAAAACTGATTCATACTTTAATTTTTCCTCTAGTTTTACTCTGGTTCAACGTCGCTGTTGAGGATCTTAGCAACAAAAACCTGTTTACCGTATTGCTTAAATGAATACCCGATAATCTCCGTTAGAACAGTCATAGTATCATTGAGCTCACCAAATATTTGAGTGCTCATGGTATTGGTATAACAATTAACTCGGCTATCGTCATTTAATCGCTTCACAATATCTTGAATGATTGACAGGAAATCATCATCAAGGGGATAAAGACTAAGTTCAACGGAAATTTTCATCTTTAATTCACCATTTATTCAAATGTTTTATTGAATGATATACCGACTACTCTAGGCGCTGAAAATTGATAGTAGGCTTCTGTAGCATAGAACTTTCTAGGGTCATTTCCAAAACTACCAAAGGCGCGGGTTTGGATATCTTCATCGGTTAGATTGTTGGCATATAGTTTTACCGTCCAGTCATCTTGTTGATAGATCAATCGTAGATTGAATGCTTGATAAGAGTCTGACTTAACTTCATGTCTATCAGAAAAATAGAATTCATCTTTTGCTTCCATTTCAGCATTAACGACCCACTGACCAGTAATGTAGAAGTTTGCACCCAAAGTCACTTGATATTCAGGCGTATGTGCAAAAGCACGGCCGTCTAGGTTGTAAGCGACTGGTGGGATACTCTCCAAATCAGCATTAACATGGGTGTAGTTAAGATATTGGTCAAACTGGCTTTTTATCAGTCCAACAGTTGAGTAAACGTCAATGTTTTCTGACAAAGTCCAGTTTGATTCAAGTTCAATACCGTAGCTATTTCCTGAAGTTGCATTGGTGGTTAGATCAGTAAAACTACACTGACACTCCCCACCTTCTTGGATTAATAAACCACTGTCGATAGAGCGAACCAAGGATTGCTTGGATTGAATATCATCTCGATCTTGATAGAAAACGGACGCTTGAAGTACCAGTTGATTATTTAACCATGTTCCTTTAATGCCGGCTTCATAATTCCACATGAACTCAGTTTTGAATTCTCGGTCTTGCTCCGGTACATCACTACTAGTATTAAAACCGCCAGCTTTGTAGCCCCTTGAGACCAAACCGTAAATCATTTTATTCTCAGCGTATTGATATTCGAGTGCTAATTTACCACCCCAAAGGTTTTCATCGGGAGTAAAAGTGGTGTTGTTATTATCGGAGTAATCAGCACTTCGTTTTTCAAATCGCAGGCCTGTCGTTAGGTTTAGCCGATCATTTATCGGAGAAATAATTTGTCCGTACAATGCACTATTAGTGGTGTCGAACTGACTAGAAAAATCGGCATCAGCATAGGTGTATACACGCTCGAGTTCGACCGATTGTTCTCTAACATACAATCCCGCAACCCACTGTAGTTCAGTGGCTGATGTTGACGAGTGAAGTTTGAGATCGACACTGGTGTTATTGTTCACTCTGAGGAAGTTATCAAATGATGAGTACCACCAGTCAAATCCCCAGTCGGCTGAATCACACGCAGTACCATCGCAAATTCCAGTGTGGCTCCAATCTTCATCGTAGCCATATTCTATATCGGAATTGGTATGACTTAATGTTGCTTCAAGCCATAGCTGTTTGCTGAAATCCCAATCTGCTTGAATGGCCACCGCTTTCGTCTTTTGGCGATCGTGTCCGGGTAGATCGGAATAGGTATCGCGGTTTGAATCTAAGCTAAAAGCATCGTATCCGTTGTCTAAATCTGCTAGAAAAAAGCTGGTAGTTAATGCTAATTTCTCAGACGGATTAAATACCAGCTTACCACGTAAACTTAGTTCATCGATGTTATTCGTATCTTTTCGATTAAGGAATAGGTTATCCATGTATCCGTCGGTTTCAAATTGCTTAACGGCGAATCGGTAGCCAACCTGCTCACTGCTACCACTAACTATTGCAGAAAGTTCTCTGCCATTAAACGATTCAAATGAACCAGAAAGACTTGCGTAAAAATCGACAGTG
Source organism: Kangiellaceae bacterium (assembly GCA_019090895.1). Lineage (GTDB taxonomy): Bacteria > Pseudomonadota > Gammaproteobacteria > Enterobacterales > Kangiellaceae. Next base: position 12,054 of record JAHRVB010000219.1, on the reverse strand, counting down.
GGATCATTAGAAACTAAATTGATGAGACCAGCTAAACCATTGGCGCCGTATAGGGTACCTTGAGGTCCGCGAAGTATTTCAACTTGTTTTAGATCGAGTGTCGTCGCAGCATTTGATATGCCAGTAAGATCGATCCCATCAAGAACAACTCCGACAGAATAATTCACGGGTTCAGTAAACTCACTTCGTTCGCCCACACCACGGATCTGAATAAAACGGCCACGAGACGCACCAGTAGAGAAGTTAACATTAGGTGCTAAGTTCAATAGGTCAGTCAATTGTTGCGCATTTCTTAGCTCTATAATTTCCTCGTTGATTACCGAAACACTGGCAGGAAGTTTGAGAACATTAACATCTTCTAGGGCTGCAGTGACAATAAGGACATTTTCAGTCGAATCGTTGGTATTACGCGGCTCAGCTAAAAGGGAAAACGATAGTGAACAGGCTAACAGGCCTGTGACTACGGATGGAATGTTACTTTTCATTAGTTTGATCTCCAATACATTCCCAATATTAATTTTGGGGAAAAAATAAAAATGGAGATCCGGTAAGACGGTGGTCAAGAAGAAAAGGCGATCGGCAATGTTGAAAATACAATAGTGCTGGCAATACATGCGGCCTCTCCACCTGTCCCTACGCCGGCACTAACCGGATCAGGTTCAAAGGGTACAAATCTCAGGTCTTGGAAGTCATTCCGCGGCCGCCCCTCAGGTTGAGCGCGGATTATAGGCTAAAAAACTGAAGAGACAAAGCACAAAACGAATTATTCTTAATGATCAGATAGATCGAAAAGGTAACTGACTAAAAATAGTCTGTTGATTTAAATAATTTGATTGACAGATTCGACCACGGAATCAAATGTGATTCGTTGCATTAAATCTTGGCCTTTGACCCTTTTACCCCAAGGGTTATCAGCCACTGATTTTCCAGTTTGTTCAGTTAAAAGTTCAGCATAAACCGAAACTGTTAAGTGTTTAGAATTGAAAGGACCAGTTCTCCCCGGATTACTATGGGCATACAAGCCAACTACTGGAGTATTAACACTTGATGCCATGTGAGCTGGACCTGAATCTGGGGCAATGACTAATTTTGCTTCAGCAAGGAGTGCGAGTAATTGAGCGAGGTTTGTATTTCCAACCAGGTTAATAATATCGTTATTTGCTAATGATTGAATATCACTCGCAAGGGAGCGTTCTATTTCGCTGGGGCCCCCAGAAAGAATCAACTGATAACCTTTTGAACTGATATAGTCGGCGATTTTTGCATAACCTTCTACAGTCCAGTTTCTTTCTGTTTTACTCGCTGCGGGGGAGATTACAACATAATTTTGATTTGCAGTGAGTTGTTGGCACCACTGCTGAGCCTTTTTATTAATCGGCATATGCCACTTAGGACTGTGCTCTGAGGTTGCTCCAATTGCTTTGGCGAAAGCCCAAAAGCCCTCGGCAACATGGGGTTGTTGTTGAACATCAATTTGTTTATTAGTAAAAAGCCATTGCCCTTCTTTGGCCCTAAATCGATCGAATCCCCATTTTTGTTTCGCTTTAATACAGAGAGTTGCCAAACTTGATCGAAGGGCGACTTGCATGTGGAGTAGTTGATCAAATTTTCGACCTTTGAGTCGTTGATAAAGCTCTCTATAACCTTTGAAACCAGCCTTTTTGTCGAAAATAATAAACTCAATATTCTCTAAATCTTGGAGTAAGTTCGCTTCAACTTTACCAATTACCCAACTTATTTTACATTGCGGCCATTTAGACTGTATTGCTTGAACAGTCGCTACTGCATGGCAAACATCGCCGATCGCTGAGAGTCTAAGTATGCAAATAGAAGAAGGAAAGGCTATTTCTTGGTTCATTTAATTTAAGTCAGTGATGCAATCAGTCTTCATTCTAATCGATTAGAATTGCCTTAACCACTCGTGATTAGTTTGCCTTACGATGCAAGGAGCCTTAACAAAAAGTGACAAATTCACCCATAGAATACTCGAAATCGCCAAAAAGACATGTTATTTTGGTGCGTTTTCCTTGGTTCCTGATTTACATAGAGAATTAAGGCCGCAATGACTTCTTTAAATTCATTTAGGAGAATAATAATGAAAAAGACACTGAGTTTTGTGTTTGTCGCTCTAGCATTGACGGGGTGTGAGCAAACAACTAATTCGAACCAATCGAACGGATCAGAGCCGCAAGTGGCCGTTGAAGAGCAATCAAAGCAGACCATTGATGCCGGTATTAACTACGACAATATGGATAAAAAAGTACATCCTGGCGATGACTTTTTTGCATACGTGAATGGTAATTGGTTAACCAATACTGAAATTCCAGCGGATAAATCGTCTTATGGAATTGGCCGCATGGTTCATGACGAGTCAGTTGAAAAAGTAAAACAAATTATAGAAGACTCTTCTAAAGGAAGCTTTGAGCAAGGGACCGATGAGCAGAAAGTGGGGGATTTGTTCAATTCTTATCTTGATATGGAAAACCGGACTAAATTGGGTGTCGAACCGCTTAAAGTTGAAATCGCAAAAATTGATGCGTTGACGGATAAAAAACAATTAGCCGCATATTTCGCATATGCTAATAAACTAGGCTACGGAACGCCGTTTAATTTGGTCCAGTTTCCTGACCTAAAAAAACCAACTCATTATGCGATGTACGCGCTGCAAAGTGGCATTGGTTTGCCCGACAAAGAGTATTATTTAAAGTCTGATGAAAAGTCGACATTGTTACGCGGGAAATATTCAGAACATGTTGCGACGATGTTGTCGCTTGCCGGTATTGAAGGATCTAAAACTGCTGCAGAAGCGGTGATAACATTAGAGTCGGAGTTAGCTAAGCACCAAATGGACAAAGAGAAAACTCGCGATATTGTCGGGCTCTATAATAAGGTTGAAGTCTCAAAGTTGACTGAAATAATGCCGAATTTTGATTGGCAAGGTTATTTGTTAGAGGCCGGACTCGCCGATTCAGATTATATCGTCGTAGCAATGGTTGATTACACGAAAGCCTTAGATGGGATTATAAACAACACCGATATGGAGAGCTGGAAATCATATCTAAAATGGCATTTGGTAAATGCGACTGCAACCCGATTGAATGAAGCTCTGGATAAGCAAAACTTTGCTTTCTACGGAACCGAAATGAGTGGAACCAAGGAGCAACAAGAATCTTGGAGAAGAGCCGTTGGCGTTGTTAATGGCACACTAGGGGAAGTGATCGGGAAAGTTTACGTTAAACGACACTTTCCGCCACAAGCAAAAGTACAAATGAAAAAGCTTGTCGATAACTTAATTGCGGCCTATGAAATAAGTATCAAAGAACTTTCTTGGATGGGAGAAGAAACTAAAAAAGAAGCATTAGATAAGCTTTCCAAATTTAATCCAAAAATTGGTTACCCAGACGTTTGGAAAGATTATTCACGGTTGGAAATCAAACGAGATGATTTATTCGGAAATCTTCAACGTGCAGCGTTAGTCTCGTACCAGCAAAATATTGAACGTCAGAAGAAGCCTGTCGATAAGAATGAATGGGGCATGACGCCTCAGACTGTAAATGCCTATTATAATCCACCTTTGAACGAAATTGTTTTTCCCGCTGCAATTTTGCAACCGCCTTATTTCAACTTAAATGCAGATTCGGCAGTGAATTATGGTGCTATTGGTGCGGTGATTGGTCATGAAATAGGTCATGGTTTTGATGATTCTGGTAGTACCTTTGATGGTGATGGTGTTTTGAGAAATTGGTGGACCGATGAGGACAAAAAAGAATTTGAAATTCGAACGGGGCAGCTGATTAAGCAATATGATGGATTTAAATTGTATGAAGACTTAAATGTTAACGGTACGTTTACTCTCGGTGAAAATATAGGTGACCTAGGTGGCTTAAGTATAGCGCTTAAAGCATACAAGATGTCCCTTATGGGAAAAGACGCGCCGATGCTTGATGGATACACTGGAATTCAACGGGTTTTTCTAGGTTACGGACAAGCTTGGATGTTCAAAGGTCGAGAGGAAGCTGTTAGACAAAGAACCGCGACGGATCCGCATTCGCCACCAGAGTTTAGAGTGAATGGGGTGGTGAGAAACTTGCCTGAATTCTACCTGGCTTTTGATGTAACACCTGAGAATAAGCTTTATTTGGCAGAAGAAGAAAGAGTAAAAATTTGGTAATTTAGTTTTATACATTACCTAATAAGAGCACCTTTGAGTATTTAGAAGCTTGAGGGCTTTCTATGAGTTTGTATAACTTTGAGGAACTATTAAATGACGTTTTCGCCAATGCTGGAATGACTTTCCTTTAGTTCTAGTTTTGGCTGTTTGATAGCTTCCTCTGTATTTCTTGAATGCATCGGTTTGGATAAGAAATATCCTTGACCATAATCACATCCCATTTCTCTAAGAGTTTCCAGCTGTTGATAGGTTTCAATGCCTTCAGCGACTAATTCAATTTCGAGTGTTTTAGCAAGAGCAACAATGATACTGACAATAGGGTGGTTCTTTTTTCCTTCGTCAATGTTAGAAACAAAGGAACGATCTATTTTTATTATATCGAAGGGTAACAGATGAATGTAGCTTAGAGATGAATACCCTGTACCAAAGTCGTCGAGTGATATTTTTACACCCAGTAATTTGATTTGGTAAAATAAATTCCTTGCTTTCGCAATATTTTGCATGAGGATATGTTCGGTAACTTCGACAACTATGCTGTTTGTTGGAAGCCTGAATATTCTAATTATTTCCGCGATCTCAGTGATTAAACGTGAGTCTGAAAAACGTCGTGCGGAAATGTTGATGCTCACATAAAAGTGTTGTTCGCTAATTAATTGCCATCGAACAATTTGCTCTGCGACACTTGCTAATAATTGGCTGTCTATTTCTCTCATTAAATCGTGTTGTTCAGCGATATGGATAAAATCGTCAGGTGTCACAATACCTTTTTCTGGGTGCTCCCACCTCATCAACGCTTCAAATCCAACAATTCGAGAGCTCTTTAAATCGACAATTGGCTGGAAGTAAAAGGTCAGTTGTTTTTGTTGTATTGCCGTTCTAAGTTCTTCCAATAGGTTACGTTCATTTAACATTGATTGATGCAGCGATTCTTCGTATAGCTGAATATTACTCTTGCCTTTCTTTTTCGCGTGGTACATTGCGTGGTCAGCATTTCTTAGTAGGTCTTCAAAGTGAGTAACGTTCTTATCAAGTAAACTAATTCCAATGGTTACTGGTGCAATAATCGTATTGGTTCCACTTCTGATGGGAATTTCAGAGGTATTCAAAATTCGCTGTGAAATATGTTGTGCTGTTGAATCATCTTCTAGATCTTCTAACAATATCGCAAATTCGTCGCCTCCAATTCGGGCTAGTGTATCTGAGCCGCGCAATTGTTGCTGCATTCTAACGGCTGACTCTTTAAGTATATCGTCGCCAGCCTGGTGTCCAAAATTATCATTGATAGCCTTAAAATTATCAAAGTCGATAAAAAGTACTGCCATATCAGGTTTTTCTGTTCGAGATGCGCGGAGAAAAGCATGTTCCAATCGGTCTAAAAAAAGCGAACGATTAGTTAAACCAGTCACAGTATCATGCAGCGCTTGGTGTTGCAGTTGTTGCTCTTTTAATTTCTTATCAATTGAAGAGCTGATGTGTTGGGCTGTAAAGGTTAAAAATTCTTTATCTTCGTTATTAAAAACTATTTCCGGATCATAACTTTGAAGAGCTATTGCGCCCTGAGTCTTATAATCGATTTTAAATGGTGCTGCCAGCCAGCTATGAACACTTTGTGTTGTGCTATTAATTTTGCCGTTTTGCCTTCGTTTTTCGAGTTCTGAAAAATTCGCTATTTTAGGTTTTTGCGTCTTTATTACTTCTGCGACAAGGGTATTGGACATCTTCCTATGGTCAATTTTAGCATCAAATTCTCCTCCTTTATCCCGATCAAACAAAAAAGGGCAGCTGTAGTCATTTTTTTCGGTGTTATATAAAACAACAAAAAAGCTGTGTGCTTCTACTTGCTTTTCGATAATTTCGTATAAGCCAGAATAGAATTCTTCGATTGTTTTCGAGAGGTAACTCAGCTCTGAAATCAGTAGCAAAGTATCTGATAAGTTTTTCGCATTCCTTATCGCGGAGTTGGTTTTTTTGAGGGCTTGGATATTGGAATTAAATGTGATCTTTGAAGCCAAAACTCCAGCTAGAATTTCTAAATAATGTCGATGGAACTGATTAAAAAACTTGGTTGTGTGGTGCTCTGAATCGATTACACCGAGAACTTTGTTATGGTAGTGTATTGGTACTGCTAATTCGGATAGGCGAGGCTGGTCATCGATCATGTAATTTGTTTCGGACCGAGTGTCTGATACTAATATGCTTTTACAATTTTCAGCGGCTAGTCCAACGATACCTTGACCAAAGTGGAGTTTAATTGCACTCGATACTAATCTCTTTTTAGGATTCTTAGGGCCATATGCCGCCACTTGAACAAGAACCGATTCTTTTTTGTCTAGCAAATAAACGACACAATCTTCAAACCCAAGAGACTTAATAGTATGCTGGGCTAGATGCCAACAACTATCCTCAATAGAATCCATTTGATTGACGTGAGCTACAAAATCAAGCAAAGCTTCTAAAGCGGCTTTGCTTTGTTTTGAGTCTAAATCGAAATTGTCCATATTTTTTGTCGGTTAGTATACAGTTTATTTTTTATTGTCTACCATCGTCAAACTCTCCCAGAAGCATATCACTAAGGGTTATTGCAATGAACTAAGCCTTATGGGAAATACGGTTTGTTAGTTTAAATATAGTGTTAAAAACCGCTTCTCGCTTTGTATTTGCTATTAAAGTTGCAAAGATAATCGCTCTGATAAGATAACTGTTGTAGCATTTCCGGATATGTCTCAGGTAAAATACCAACGAGTTCAATTAATTTATAGTTAACTATTTGAATATTAATATTAAAAAAGAATCTTCAAGCCTATTGCTTAGTTCAAAAACTGGCTCATCTAGCCGAACAGAAATAAGGAGCGATTGGTTTGATATTAGCTATTGGCAACACCTAAATGCGGTCGTTGGGCAATCCAAAGGACGACAAATTACTTGGTTTATTCATCCATTTGATCAATGCAAGGAAACCGATTGGGTTCTGAGACACTATTATCGTGGAGGATTGATCGCTAAATTCTCTACTGATAAGTTCGTTTATACAGGTATCAAGAATTCTCGACCTTATCGTGAACTGGCTTTATTAACTAAAATGGATGAGCTTGATTTACCAGTGCCAAAGTGTGTAGGGGCAAGGGTGATTAAAAGCGGGTTGCTTTATTCTGCTGATTTAATGATGGAAAAGTTGATAGCCGAAGACTTGGTTAGCGTACTGAAAAAGCGGATGTTGTCGAAGTCTGTTTGGCAAGAAATTGGCAAAGTGATCGCTTGTTTTCATCTGCAAGGGATTTATCATTCCGATTTGAATGCACACAATATAATGTTGGATGATGAAAGTAACGTCTGGTTAATTGATTTTGATCGCTGCGAATGGCGCTCCTCAGATAGAGGTAACAAGTCCGGTCTAAGTTGGAAGAATAAGAATATCGAACGCCTGTTGCGATCGTTTAACAAAGAAAAAGCTCTCAATTCTGACCTGTATTTTTCGCTTGATAATTGGTCAAGATTAATTGATGGGTATCAGAATACTTAGTGTAATTAGAGAGGATGTTTGGTTATATAGTTTCGGTTTTTATGACTAGTTCTTTAATCATTAAGCTTAGTTTGGTCGACGCCCCGCTGTTTCGTGCAAACAGATTCGATATATTTTTAGCACGCTCTTCCAGTAATTTTTTATTGGATAATAGTGAAAGAATACACGTTTCCAGTTCTGATTGATTCTTAATTATATCGATCACTTCGTATTGCTTCATGATACGACAAACATCCGAAAAATTGTAAAAGCTGTCACCCATGATGACAGCATTTCCGCAAACAGCGGGCTCAAGGGGATTATGTCCACCTCTATCTATTAAACTTCCGCCAACAAAAGCAATATTTGAAGTGCCGCACATCATAGTCAGTTCCCCCATGGAGTCACCAATAAAAACTTGTTCATCACCGGATGGGGGACGGTTATCTGAGCGATTCAAATAATTAAAGTCGTATTGGTGACAAAGCGATGTCATTTGATCGAACGCTTCAGGGTGTCTAGGAACGGCGATCAGCAACAAATTAGGTATCTTTTCCAAAAGCGAGCGGTGGGTGTTTAGAATAAGTTCAAATTCAAATGGGTGAATACTTGCTGCTATCCAAACCGGACGATTTGAGATCCAATGAGATTTAAATTCAATTTGTTGTTGTTTTAGTTTTTTTGCAATCTTAATTTCGAATTTGAGATTGCCGACTAATTTTATTTTTGTAAGAGCAACGCCCAATTGAGCAAATTCATCGGCATCGCTTTGAAATTGTGCCGCAATCATGGAAAGATTTGAAAATAATTGCTGAGAGAGTTTAGGATGTTTTCCATAGCTCTTTCGTGACTTCGAAGATAGTCGCGCATTTGCGAGTAAAATAGGTATTTTGTTTTGTGATAATTGAAAAATAAGGTTAGGCCAAAGTTCCGTTTCCATCAAAATCGAAATCACAGGGTTGGTTCTTTTTATGAAGCGCTTTACAGCGCCAGGCCAATCAATGGGTAGATAAACATGACTAATCGAACTGCTCTTTCGAGAACGAATGATTTTGTCTACTTCTTGTTTCCCCGTTGGAGTCGTGGTGGTGAGCAGTATTTGGATTTCAGTGAAGTCCGCTAAAATTCTGTCAATTAAGGGGATTGCGGCAAGCGTTTCCCCCACAGACGCGCAATGAATGTGAAAACAACGGTTGCCAGAAATTTGACGAATTAGCCCCAGCCTTTGACGAAGTCCCTGTAAATAACGTCGATCTTTAAGACTACGGTATCCAAAATAGAGCCAGATAAGCGGTGATATTAAATAAAGACTTAGTGTGTAAAGAGTGCGATTCATTGTTTAGCGAACTGGTTTTGACCTTGATTGTTCAAACTATTTTGGGATCGCTATTTTTGGGTCTTTGTTCGGTTTGAATATAACGAGTTTGCCACCGATAGTTTGAACTGTAGCAGATTTGGTTTTCTTTATAATTTTATCAATCATTAACTCACGCTCAGCTTTTCCATCTGTCCTGATGTTAATCTTAATCAGTTCATGAGCATCTAGCGCTATCTTTATTTCTTCCACAACAGCTTCAGTTAGTCCTTTGTCTCCGATCATTACGACTGGTTTAAGAGCGTGTGCAAGTCCTTTTAGGTGCTTGACCTGCGAATTTTTTAATTTATACATAAGTTTGTAGTTCGTTTTGCGATTAATCCCGAGATTTTACCATTCTTTAGCCTATTCTAAGATAGTAATTGTTGTATTATGCGCAAATATTCACTGATTTCGATAAAGACAAGCCAAAGCGCAGACTTCGAATTTAATTTTTCGGTATTTATTATGGCAAAAAGTAAAAGTAGTAAAGGTTGGCTAAAAGAGCACTTTGATGACCAATATGTTAAAAGGTCGCAAGATGAAGGGGTTCGATCTCGTGCGGTTTATAAGTTACAGGAGCTCGACGATAAAGATAAATTGATCAAACCTGGCATGAATATCGTTGATCTAGGTGCAGCTCCGGGCGGTTGGTCTGAATACGTAGCAAAAAAACTCAACGAGAAAGGTACCGTCGTAGCGACGGATATACTACCGATGGACCACCTCGACGGTGTGACTTTTATTAAAGGCGATTTTAGGGAAGAGGATGTGTTGAATAATATTCTCTCGCAGCTAGAAAATAACCAAGTAGACCTTGTTTTATCGGATATGGCCCCCAATATAACGGGTGTAGATTCTATTGATCAGCCTTCTTCCATCTATTTGGTTGAGTTGGCGTTAGATTTCGCACAGCAGACTTTGACTAAAAAAGGACGTTTCCTAGTGAAGGTCTTTCAGGGAAGCGGGTTTGACGAATACCTTAAAGCCGTGAAAAGCAGCTTTAATCAAGTCAAAATCCGGAAACCTAAGGCGTCACGAGCACGTTCAAGAGAGGTCTACATTTTCGCTGAAGGGCTTAAATAGCGGCCTGAAATGAGGTTGAAATCATCTTAATGAAAGAATAAATTAAACTTTCATTGAAATATAGCGATACACTTAATATATAGCTTTATTTGCCGAAACTGTAAGAATTAAGGAAAGTATGCGTCTAACTAACGGAGTTCAAATTTTATTCCGTTTAGCAATTTAAAATATTTTGAAATTTAAAAATTGAAACTAAAAGACCAGATAATGGGAATTAAGAGGACAATCCTTTGAACGATACCACCAAACATCTCTTTTTATGGCTAGTGATTGGCTTAGTGCTAGTACTGACCTTTAATAAGTTTGAGAGTGCTCAACAACAATCTGGCGAAATCGAGTATTCTGAGCTGATTCAAGATATTGAACGTGGCAAAGTGAGAAGCGTCACTGTCGCAGGCTTAGATGCTGAAATCGAAATGAATAACAACGAAAAGGTCACTACCAAAATCCCCTATGGTTCAAGTGAAGAACTTTCTGCGGTAGCGCGGGAAAACAAAATTAAGTATTCAGGAGCCGATCCGGAAGGAAACAGCGGTATTTTCACTTTCTTTATGTCCTTCGGACCTATTTTGCTTTTAATCGCAGTTTGGATTTATTTCATGCGTCAAATGCAAGGTGGCGGGAAAGGTGGAGCCATGAGTTTTGGTAAAAGCAAAGCAAAACTGCTTAGCGAAGACCAAATTAAAACAACTTTTGCAGATGTTGCCGGTTGCGAAGAGGCAAAAGAAGAGGTTTCTGAGCTTGTTGATTTTTTAAGAGAGCCAAGCAAATTTCAAAAATTAGGTGGTCAAATCCCTCGTGGTATATTGATGGTTGGGCCTCCAGGAACGGGTAAAACGCTACTTGCCAAAGCTATTTCCGGCGAAGCTAAAGTACCTTTTTTCACTATTTCAGGTTCAGATTTCGTTGAAATGTTTGTTGGTGTTGGTGCTTCTCGGGTTAGAGATATGTTTGCCGAGGCCAAAAAACAAGCGCCTTGTATAATCTTCATTGATGAAATCGACGCCGTTGGTCGACATCGGGGTGCTGGCTTAGGTGGCGGACACGATGAAAGAGAACAAACACTGAATCAACTATTGGTTGAAATGGATGGATTCGATGGCGGTGAAGGCGTCATCATTATCGCCGCAACCAACCGGCCGGATGTCTTAGATCCTGCTTTACTTCGTCCGGGTCGATTCGACCGTCAAGTGACCGTTGGTTTACCTGATATTAAAGGTAGAGAACAAATTTTAAAAGTTCACATGCGTAAAGTGCCTTTAGGAGACGATGTTCAAGCAAGTGTTATCGCTCGTGGTACCCCGGGATTCTCTGGGGCCGATCTTGCCAATTTGGTGAACGAAGCGGCACTGTTCGCGGCTAAGGCCAGTGCTAGAACCGTCGGTCAGGAGTTTTTTGAAAAAGCTAAAGACAAAATCATCATGGGAACCGAAAGACGTTCGATGGTGATGGATGATGAAGAGAAATTGAATACTGCATGGCATGAAGCCGGGCATGCGATCGTTGGGCGTCTTGTACCAAGCCATGACCCAGTCTATAAAGTTTCCATTATTCCGCGCGGGCGTGCATTAGGTGTGACCATGTTTTTGCCGGAAAAAGATCGATTTAGCCATAGTAAAGAGTACTTAGAAAGTAACCTTTCATCTTTGTACGGTGGTCGTATCGCTGAAGAAATGCACAATGGTCCCGATCAAGTGACCACTGGGGCATCTAATGATATTCAAAGAGCGACTGAAATCGCAAGAAACATGGTGACTCATTGGGGCTTTTCTGAAAAGTTAGGACCTTTATCCTATGCAGAAGATGAAGGTGAAGTATTTTTAGGCCACTCAGTCACTCAAAAACAGGGAGTTTCTAGTTTTACTGCCAAATTGATCGAAGAGGAGATTAAACAACTCATCGATAAGAACTATCAGCGCGCAGAGACCCTGTTAAAAGATAATG
>JAHRVB010000218.1 GCA_019090895.1 Kangiellaceae bacterium | reverse complement strand
TGTGGTAAAAACATTTGACCAGAACCAAATAAATCGCCAACGACATTCATACCGTCCATCAAGGGGCCTTCAATTACATCGAGTGAGCGCGCGCATTGTTGTCTGAAAGTCTCAGCATCTTCTTCAATGAATTGAGTAATTCCGCGAACTAACGAATATTCGATACGTTCATTGATATTCTTTTCTCGCCACTCTAATAACTTGTCATCCTTTTGCTGGACACCGCTAGAAATGAATTTTTCGGCGAGAGCCACTAGCGTGTCGGTTGCGTCTTTCGTTTTATTTAAAACGACATTTTCCACCGCCAATTTAAGCTCTGGGTCGATTTCAGAATAAACTTCGAGTTGCCCGGCGTTGACTATTCCCATGTCTAAGCCAGCATTGATTGCATGAAATAGAAACACCGAATGAATGGCTTCTCTTACTTTGTTGTTTCCTCTGAATGAGAACGATACGTTTGACACACCACCGGATATCAAAGCACCTGGCAGGTTACTTTTAATCCAACGAGCGGCCTCTATAAAATCGACGGCATAGTTATTGTGTTCTTCGATCCCCGTTGCAATTGCAAATATATTGGGGTCAAATATAATATCTTCTGGCAGGAATCCAAGTTGATCAACCAGAAGTTTATAAGCTCTTTCGCATATTTCAATTTTTCGTTGATAACTATCAGCTTGGCCTTTTTCATCAAACGCCATAACGATCACGGCAGCACCATAACGCTGAGCTAATTTGGCCGTTCGAATAAACTCTTTTTCGCCTTCCTTTAAAGATATCGAGTTAACAATGCCTTTACCTTGAATACATTTTAGCCCCGTCTCAATCACTTCCCATTTGGATGAATCGAGCATGATTGGAACCCGCGAAATATCCGGTTCAGCAGCAATCAGATTAAGAAATCTTTTCATACTAGCGACGGAATCCAACATGCCTTCATCCATGTTGATATCGATAATCGAAGCGCCGTTTTCTACTTGTTCCTGTGCAACCTCTAATGCTGTTGCAAAATCATCTTCTTTTATTAATCTTAAGAACTTCGCTGATCCAGTCACATTGGTACGTTCACCCACATTAACAAACAAACTGTCTTTATCAATCGACAGAGCCTCTAGTCCAGAGAGCAATGTTTCTGGAATTAATGATGGAATCGCTCGTGGGCTGCAGGTATTTACAATTTCATTAAGCGCCGCTATATGTGCCGGCCCAGTGCCACAACAACCGCCAACAATATTGAGTAAGCCAGCCTGTCCCCACTCCATTAATTCATCTCTCATATCTTCGGGCGTTTCATCGTAACCGCCAAATTCATTGGGTAGTCCCGCATTGGGATGTGCTGAAACATAACAGTTGGCAATTGCCGATAATTCAGAGATGTAGGGACGAAGTTCCTTTGCTCCCAGCGCGCAATTGAGTCCGAATGAGATGGGTCTTACGTGATTAAGCGAGTTGTAAAATGCAGCCGTTGTTTGCCCTGTTAGTGTTCGGCCTGACGCATCAGTTATTGTTCCAGAAATCATCACTGGCAATACCACGCCAGTATCATCGAAGTAACTTTCAACGGCAAAAATTGCTGCCTTAGCGTTTAAAGTGTCGAATATTGTTTCAATAAGAATAATATCCGAGCCTCCTTCTACCAGTGCCTTTGTCGATTCGTAGTACGCAACGAGCATCTGGTCAAAATCGACGGCTCGATAACCGGGATCATTAACGTCTGGAGATAAGCCACAGGTTCTATTGGTAGGTCCTAATACGCCCGCTACAAATCGAGGTTTCTCATCAGTTGAATATTTTTGGGCAGCTCTTTTTGCAATCTGAGCTGCGTTGAAATTGATTTCGGCACTAAGGGACTCCATTTGATAATCGGCCATTGCGATGGAGGTTGCATTAAAAGTATTCGTTTCAATAATATCAGAACCGACCTTAAGATATGCCTCATGAACCTCTTCAATGATGTCAGGTCGAGTAAGGCTAAGCAGGTCGTTATTACCCTTTAAATCACAGGGCCAATCTTTAAATCGCTCGCCTCTAAAATCATTTTCTTGTAAATCATAAGACTGCAACATGGTACCAGTAGCGCCATCTAACAGAAGGATGCTTTCTTGTAATCGCTTGGTTAAAAGTGCAAAGCTATTTTTTGTCATGGGAATTTCTTTTCGACTGAACAATATGGAGGTGGTTTTAACTATTTAACTTGGACGTTTAGACGTCTATATTTAAAATGTAGCACTGCTCCTTACAGATAACAAGCGAATGTTAGAATTCGCCGTTATATGGTCTCAATATTATTGGAAGTATCAACGGTTTGCATTGTCATCAAATCGTCTTCTTATTCGGTTTAATAGGCTTGTCTCCTGTCTTGACACATACTTTTAAGTTATGCCGCCAACAAGTGCCTAATTTAAAACTTGGAGCACCAAAATGGGTAATTCACGTAGACTCTAGATTACTAAAATCTAGTCACTTCTATTTGGTCAGCTCGTCGTCTTCGGGTAACGGTTGACCGGTATATGCATGTAAAAATGCTTCGCACAATAGCTCGCTATTCGTTGCATGGCGTAGGTTTGCGACCTGTCTTCTAGTTCGTTCATCGGTTAATATTTTTAATACTGAAAAAGGTATCGAGACCGTAATTTTCTTAACATTTTCTTTCTTATCACCATGCTCAACATAGGGATTTATGTATTCACCGTCCCACGATTTCATTCAATACGCCTCTTACAATTATTTGAAATCAAGGATTCTACACTAGTTTGGCCATCTAAACATCTTGACATCGATACGCGCTTAGATATACTTCAGCCATATAGACGTCCAAACGGCTTTAACGCCAGAACTAAGTAAAGAACTTATTTAACGAGCAGAAGATGGTTGAAGCACTTAAACATACCAAACAACTCCCCGAATGCATTTCGGGCTCGCTGCATATTGAATCAGAACTCGAGTTAAACTTTGGCGATACCCTGTACTCTACCGTTGTTTCTTATAGTCTTTACGGTGATAAAACCAAACCAGCGATTGTCGTTCTAGGCGGTATTTCTGCAGACCAATATGTTGCCGATACTATTATTGAAGGCGTTTATGTAAAAGGCTGGTGGGATGCGCTAGTCGGACATAACAAAGCAATAGACTTAAACCAATACTGCGTTGTCTCAATCGACTATTTGGATGGACAATCAAGCACACGGAAAATAACTAAAGAGCAACAACTCAAAATATCGACTTTCGACCAAGCACAGATACTTATTCACTTGCTTAAAAAATTAGAATTAGACAAATTTGACGCATTAATCGGCGCTTCTTATGGTGGCATGGTTGGCCTTGCTTTCGCTCAAGCTTACCCTGATAAACTCAATCAATTGATCGTAGTTTGCTGTACTGAAAAGAGTAGTTCGCGCAATACCGGTTTTCGTTCGCTGCAAAGACAAATACTAGAATTTGCGATTGAACATGATGATACCCAGCAAGGTCTTGTATTAGCTCGTTCTCTTGCTACTTTGGGTTATCGCGGCGAAACTGAATTAGAGAATCGCTTCGAAAATAACATTTGCTCTGAATCAAAAACAATTGATTTGCCTATTGTTGGTTATCTAAAAAAACAAGGTGAAAAATTCGCCTCTCGCTTTTGCGCAAAACGATTTATAAACCTCTCTTTATCCGTAGACTTACACCAAGTCGACGCTCAGAAAATAACTTTACCAAGTTTATGTGTTGGAATTGAAGGTGATTTAATTGCTCCCATCGACTCAGTGAAAGAGTTAGCACTTAAAATTGGCAGCAATGCTCAATTTAAATTACTTAACAGTAAGGTGGGACACGATGGATTCCTTAAAGAGTTCTCACAACTATCCACACTTATCCAATCAAACTTATCGGCTTATCACTCTCAGGAAATCTAGATTATGTCAGCTTCAGAATTTCAATCGACAGACACCATAGCCGTTCGTGCTGGCATAGAAACCGACACGCAATACGGTGCGATTACTCCACCACTTTATTTGTCGAGCAACTATAGTTTTGCAGGTTTCGATGATAAGCGCGAATTCGACTATTCTCGATCGGGAAATCCCACTCGGCAAATACTCGGTCAAGCGCTAGCGGATCTCGAATGTGGTTTTGGTGGCGTGATCACTTCTACGGGTATGTCTGCAATATTTACTGCACTGCAGCTACTTAAGGGTGGGGAGCGAGTTCTAGCGCCACACGACTGTTATGGCGGCACTTTTAGATTATTTAAATCTTACGCAGAGAAAGGACTAATAACTCTCGATTTTGTTGACCAAACTGACGAAGCAGCGCTCATTGAAGCCCTCGACAAAAATCCCAAGATAGTTTGGTTAGAAACTCCTAGCAATCCGCTATTACGCGTAGTCGATATCGAGAAAATATCTCTTTTGGCTAAACAAAAAGATGCATTGGTTGTGGTCGACAATACGTTTTTATCGCCGGTATTCCAAAAGCCACTTTTACTGGGCGCTGATATTGTCGTGCATTCAACCACCAAGTATATCAATGGCCACAGTGACGTTGTCGGCGGAGCCGTGATTGCTAAAGATGAAAAAGTGTATGAAGATCTTAAATGGTGGGCTAATTGTACCGGTGTTACCGGCGCACCCTTTGATAGCTTTTTAACTCTGCGAGGATTAAGAACTCTTGATGTCAGAATTCAACGGCACGCTAAAAACGCAAAGAAAATAGTCGACTATTTGGTTAAAAGTCCAGCCGTTGAAAAAGTCTATTACCCAGGATTAGAAGACCATCCACAACATGCAATTGCAAAAAAACAACAATCGGGATTTGGTTCGATGATCTCCTTTAAACTCAATGGTGATGTAGAAACCGTCAAGCGCTTTTTGAAAGGCCTAAGAGTCTTCTCTCTTGCTGAATCTTTGGGCGGTGTAGAGAGCTTAATTTGCCATCCCTCGACCATGACTCATGCGGCAGTGTCGCTAGAGGAACAGGCAATCGCGGGAATCACACAGAACTTGTTGAGAGTTTCCGTTGGGATCGAGAATTCCGATGATTTGCTGGAAGACATTCAACGCGGTTTTGAGCACGCTCATCAACCGAGTAGCATTTCGTCAGAACAAATATCAGTGGTTGCGTGATTAACTATCTCTAACAATTAACGAACCTAATTATTCACATTATTCCGGTTCGTTAATTCGAAAGTTACCCATTCATCGTAAAAAACACTATTCTAATCCGAAGACTCTAACGAAGTTGTTTGGCGGTAGCTCTAAATTTGAACATTTAATTTTGGCTAACCAATCTTCCTTTCTAACAATTAAATTATTTATCAAAAACTCATGTGAGTTAATTTTATAATCTATCGATAATCGCGTGATAAAACGATTACCTTAGTATCAATCTGATCGGGTCAATAAGACCTGATCATTTCTGTAGCTAAAGCTAACTAATTTCACCGAGTATTTGGAAATAGACTGTTGAATGTATCGTAGAATTATAAAGATCGGATTAACAAATAAAGGTAAATCCTACAGACATAAAAAAACCCGCATAAAGCGGGTTTTTCGTACTTGGCGGAGAGATAGGGATTTGAACCCTAGATGGGCTACAAACCCATGCCGGTTTTCAAGACCGGTGCATTCGACCACTCTGCCATCTCTCCAAGAG
>JAHRVB010000217.1 GCA_019090895.1 Kangiellaceae bacterium | reverse complement strand
ACCATCATTTATGAAACTAAAGATAACTCTGAATCTGCCTTAAAGGTACTAAGGAATTTTGAACTTGCACTTCAAAAATCAGGCGCGAAAGAACTTTATGCTTGCAACAATACTGAATGTGGTCGTGGGATGCCCAAGGATGTCTTTGGCAATAAGCAAGTTTCAAAACGATATATAAAAGCTGACCCTTGGAATATGGGGAATAGCATTAACTATCATTTTTGGAATGGTAAATTGGATAAAAATGGCAGAACAACTTATATCAATCTTATTGTTAGTAATAAGAATTTTGGTAACTACCCGGTGACCATCACTTTAGATATTGTTGAAGTTGCAGAGATGGAATCAAACCTTGTCGCGTTAAATCCAGACTATATAAAAGATCAATTAAAGGAGTTCGGAAAAGTGGTATTGTCAGGTATCGTATTCGACACCAATAAGACAACGCTTAAAGTAGAATCGAATAAAGCGATTAAGATTATTGCAGATTATTTAAAGGCAAATAGCGATGAAAAAGCTTATATCGTAGGACATACGGATAATCAAGGAAGCTACAACCATAACTTACAGCTTTCAAAAGGTCGGGCTAATACTGTAGTGGGCGCTTTAATTAGTCAGCATAATATTAGTAAAAAGCGATTATCATCTATCGGAATTGCTGATGTATCGCCAGCGGCAAGTAATGCTAATGAAGTCAGTCGAGCTAAAAATCGGCGGGTTGAAATGGTTTTGCAATAGAAAAGTTTGTAAGTCGTACGTATCATTACTTTTAATGAGGGAGTATTAATGAACATATTAACTATCAAACGGGTAAACATTGGAAAACTTGGTTTGATAACATCGTTGTCGACTTTATTGCTATTTGGTTGTAGCGTCGAAAGTGAATCAGATGCATCAGCCAATGACAACACTGCAGCGTCAAGTGTACAGAATGTTTCAATAGCGAAAGGGTCAAAGATGTGGGTTGGTGAGCCGAAAGGGCATGTGACTCACGGCGACCCTACGACCGACGACGTCGCATTTCTGGTTCAATTAGGTCGAGTACAGGCTGCCATTGGTAGAGCGAATTATCACGATAAAGAGAAGGGAATGAGTAACCCGTTTACTGCCCAAGTATTATCCGCTTATGCAAAGATTGACCCGTTTGTGACCGGGAAGTCTAAACGGAGCTTGTCGTTGCAACCGCTATTGTCGGAAATGGCGTCGCCTGAAACATTTGCGGTAGTTATGGATTCAAGTCGATCAGCACACACTGCTCGGAACGCCATTTCAGTAAAAATGAGCGCGCTTATATCTCGAGTGGACGGGATAGTCACTGAGCGTTTTCCATCGGTTCGCGCATCTGCTTTAGCAATGTCTACATTGCATCGAGAAGCAGGAGAATTATTAATGACAGGGTTATCAGATGATGGACAGGTTTTGGACATTTCTAAATATCGCGATGCTCTACAACTCATGGAAGCCTCACATCGCTTACGCGTCAACAAACTCGCAGTCTGTAAACGCAGCCAAGAGACGATAGAGCAGATAAAAAGCCGAGGTCCACTGGGTGATTTGATTGACCGGTTGATTATTGTTTCGGCGTCAGGCAAACGTGGAGCCAATGCCGGTGACGTATTTGAAGCAGCGGAAACCTTAGCACAGCTAGGTGCAAGCTTACCTGAAGATGATAAACAGATTTGTCAGTAGCGAGCGTGACTTTAACTGTAGGCTAGTAACTAAAGACCTAGTCAATCAACTAGGCCTTTAGGTTAACTTCCTAACTCTAGACAACTCCTGTTTAAATCTTAACCGTCGCTACTCGTTGTTTTTCCTTTTGGTCCTTAAGCACAACCGTTTGAGTTGTTTCAGTCTCTTCATCGGTTCCCCAATGTCTAATCGAGCGAACCAGCACTTTTGTTTTAAGCCCCAATTTATTTCGGTCGGATGAAAAGTAGTTCACAAGAAGATCATACTTTCCTTTTGGTGCGCCTTTGTTGATGTACATTTCTGGTCCAAATCCAGTGGTGACGTCTTTGGTTAGCATACCCCCAGATTTTGTCTTATTGTGAGAGTAATAACATTCTTCGCCACTAGGTTCTAGCACATGCAAGTCAACGTCTGTTCGGTCGGTATTCCATGAGATGGCAACAATGAGTTCGCTTCCTTCAAGATTGATTTCGCCTTTTAGTCGTTTCAGTTTTAATTTTGCATAATCACGACCATAGAATGACCTTTTTGCTTCAATTGATTCAGCGCTATCTTTTCCCTTTGTAGTTGCTATTTGGTCAGAAAGTGGCGGTTGGTCTGCGACCGATTTTCGTAAAAAGTTTGCATAATCGATTTTATGAATTAAAGAATAGTCACCAAATCGATTGGACCATTCGCTCGCTAGTCCCATTTCAAAATATATCAATGCAAGATCATAACGATTTAATCGTTCTGCTAATTTTGCCAAGTAGGTATAAGATTGCGGTTCAAACGGTCTTAAGTTTGCAGCAATCAAATGAAGGTCAAATGCTTGTTGATACAATCCCCAGCTTTCCGAAGCAAAGGCAACATCCCTTAACATCGCCACATCAGATGGGGCTTGCTCAATTAAGGAACTTAGAACTTTCAAGGCATCTTGCGGGCTGTAGCGAGAAAAACGGCGAGTTGCTTCTTTCTCAAGGCGATCGTAACTTAAGCTATCGGGCTTAAGTTTCGTAAGGTAAGACTGGGGGACTTTTCGACGGTCAATTTTTTTCACTAAAGCCGCTGATCTATTCATTTCAAATGCTGACTCTGGCAAATCATCGATTAGCAAAGAGACTGCATCTGGCAATGCGAAATCAATGTTTTTCATCTTCTCCAGCTTGGCGAGTTGGGCTTTCATTCTTTGTTTAGGACTGCTCAAGGACTTTGTAAACCCAGCCTTTAACTTAGAGAATATCTCACTGACGTAGCGATGGGCCACCACATAAGAATCTTCTTCTGGTTTGATTTTGTATCGCTTGTAATCCTCTTTGCTTTCAAGCATTAATAGCGAGCTGGACTTTCCTGGAACTCTAAAGTGATTCGCAAATGAAGACGCGACTTTCATTTCTAGTGCCGCGATAGATTCCAACTGAGAAACCGCAATTTGCCCGTAGGTTCGAGGACTTAACTCTGAATCAATGCGGTTGCTCATTGGCAAAGCTATTTGGACTTTTTCCTTTCCTTTTGCAAATGACAAGGTCATGCTATCGGCAAAGTCTTCGCCTGTGCGACCAGCAATGGTAAGTAGTTGTCCCGGGTAGACAGCATTTGGTCGTCCTGCCAGTAAAATATCTTTACCACCTTCAAGGCTAATATTTTCAATCTTCCACGGAACCATTTTGTGAGCTATAGCAAGTTCTTTCATATCGGTATTGTGGTCCAACTGATAGCTTCCTCCGCCAATCTCTCTAACTAAGTGATTGAGAAGGGATTTGTTTTCACCCGACAATCCAAAACGATAGGTAAATAATTGATTGAGCAGCCGATGCTTTTGGTTGCTGGCTCTGGTTGATTCGGTAATAAAAAATGGGTCTCTTTCTCCCCAGGTGACTGCTCCATCACTTAATAAAAATAAGTCGAACGGTTTAGCTTGATGCTCGGCTTTTAATTGTTTATCACTATCCATTAACCAGCGAGGCGAAACGGCTTGATCGAGCGCTGCTGATAGATTAGTCGCACCTTCGAGTATTAATCGGTTTAAGTAGCGTTTGAGTTTCTCACGTTGGTCACTGGTATTTTTTACAAAACTTTCTCGCCACCAGCTTGGTTGGGTACTAAACGACATCAGGGTAAAGGCTTCAATTTCACTCTGGTTCTGTTCCAGAATCTGATTAATTAACTTGACCCACAAATGAAACTTTTCTGAAGAAGCACTGAGTGATGTATCTATCGCGAATACCACTCGGCTCTTTGTTGCGGACGCTTCTTGAGGAAGATCAACACGCCACTGCTTAGCAAAGTAGCCACCAGCTTCGTCTTCGCCAACCAGAACCAAGTTGCCATGGTTTTCCACAGTCAGCCTTAGGCCGTTATAGTCCTTTCCAGAAAATGACGTTTTGACCAGTTCGTTATTCTTGCTGATTTTTTCGTTGGTTTGCAGTTCGTTGTTGACGATTCTGTTGAGTTTTACCGCGCTCGCACCTTTGCTGTTGACCAACAGGTTTATTCGCTTTTCTATCGCTTCATTGCTCAATGGCAAATCAAGCATCAAATCGTAACCAACTCTTTTTAGATCTAAATCATAACCAAGAACCACTCGGTGTGTTTGTTTGGCTAGTAAAGGAAATACTCTGGCAGAAAATACACCGGCACCGGCCCATTCGAGTAAAGCAGGGTCAATCTGCCGTGCTACAGTGTCGTTATAGGCATAAGCCGCTTGCTCCTTGGAAACCATAATGGCTTGTTTAGGCGCTAGCCAATGCTCTTGTCGTTGATTCATTAAACTAGCAGGCGATAATCGCGATTCGATATTTTTCGAGTCGTCGATATCCCTTGTAAGTTGAATAGGTGTTTCTACGGTAGTTTTTGTTTGTCCGAAAGCAAAGAAGTAGGGCACAGCGCCATCGGGCAAACGGATTTTGAAAGAGCCTTCTAAGTTTCTTCCGTGAGGATTAGTGTAGTACCCATCGATAACTACTCGGGCTCTAAACCCGTCGACTTGTACGGCGATGTCGAGCGCTTCAGGTTTGATTTCTTCTTT
>JAHRVB010000216.1 GCA_019090895.1 Kangiellaceae bacterium | reverse complement strand
TTAGAGGAAATTGACCTGACTCTAACCGATTTACATCCAAAACCTGTGCAACTAAATCCAACATTTTTTGTGAGCTTCTTAATGCCGATTCGACTGGATGAGTAATCGAATGGTCAAGACTTGGTTGCGACCTTAATAGATCTTGAAGCGGCATCATTACCAGCGTCAATGGCGTTCGAAATTCGTGCGAGACATTTGAGAAAAAGCGATCCTTTAGTATTTGTTGCTGTTGTAATTCCTCTGCTTGAGCCTGCACTTTTGCAGTACGTTCGTTTACTTGTTCTTCAAGCAACAAATTACGCTCTGTTAACTTGGCTGTGCGCATACGTTGCGCGAACCACGCGCTAAAGCCCAACATGACTATGATACTCAAAATGTAAAACCCGATAGCTGTGTTGCTCAAATACCATGGTGGAATGATGTATATGGTTCGGTTATCGGCAGTGTATACCCTATTTTGCGGATCTTTTGCTTGCATTTGTATTTTATAGTGCCCACCATTTAATTGGCCTAGGTCGACGAATGTCTCCTTACTCCATGAACTCCAAGTTTGTTCGTTAATACGATAACGAAACTCATTATCTTGGCGTTGCAGATAATTACTAAGCGTGAAGAATACTCGTACCGAGGTGTTCTCAAAATCGCTCTCAATGACTTGTTGGCTCTGCCCAAAAAGATTTAAAGTAAGAGCCGTATTAGTGGTTTTATTGTAAATTTCACTGATATTTGCCCGTATTTTTTCCGGGCGCTGTACTTGCAAATTATCGTCATCGGGGTTGAATCGAACAACACCCGTATCAAACCCCAACCAGATTATTCCACCTTCGTTGTAAACAGTACGAAGTGTTTCCATACCACTGGCTGCGCTAACAAAATTATTCCATTGCTCAACCTTTCCGTTTTTTAACCGTACAAATCCGGTATCCGTTGAATTTGAAAGCCAGATCCTCTGTTCTTGATCTCGATACAAAAAGCTTGGCGGTTCAGCGTCATCACCAAAATAATCGTAAAACCATGATACCTTGCCAGCGGTTTGGTTTTTTTTACTATTCCAATGAAAGAGCCCATCTTCGTTACTGATCAGAAGTTTGCCATCTAGAATCAGTGGACTATTGAGTAGTCCACTAAACTCTATTTTCGAGATTTTCCATTCATTTTTTTGTCTACTTATTTTAACTAACTGATTATCACCATTCGTCAGCCAGACATGCCCCTTTTCATCTTCTATCATTTTCGATGCGACCCTGTGCTCTACTAACATCTGCTCCGGTGTAGACCACTCTGTTCCGTTCCATTCGGATAACAACACCCCAGTACCTGTTGCAATAAATAGTGAATTAGGATCAAACTTACTGAGTAAAAAATCGTTACATTTGGCAGTTTTAAGCAGTGTTTTTACATGTTTTCTAATGGAATCATAAATTTGACATTGTGTGGAGCCGGCTAAAATCAGTTTACCGTGAATACTGATTATGTCTTTTCCTGAAGTATTTACTTCCTCTAAAAGCACAGTCTTGCCATGTTGGTCAACACTCATAAAACCGGAAAGCGATGCAAAATAGAGATTCTCTCGATGCCGAATTATTTCATAAGTCCCATAAATATCATCTTTACCAGAGGTAAATATTGATAACTCAAAAGGCAATTGAACACGACTAACTTGAGCTTGATGGGATAGCCATAAACCTTGTTGCTGATCAAGGAAAAGGTTGAGTGTTGTATCAGCCGGTAAACCATTTTCTCTATTTAAGTGGTAAATTAAATTACCGGCATGATCAACAAAAATCACTCCACTTCTGAGGGTAGAAATTGCAATTATTTTTTCATTAATGTGGATACTATTATAGGGAAGGTAGGAGGATTCTGGGCGATTAGCATCTATCCAAGGTACGAGTTGATCTTTGCGCCACAAGAACACCCCTTTCTTCATACTACCGATTAAGAAATCTTGGCCTAAGCTTTGCACAAATCCTATACGCCCCAGCCCTTCTTTGGGCAGGACATCAACAACATGTATCTGTTTATTTTTGAGATAAATTAAACCATCTCCGTCAGTGGCGAATAGTCTATCCCCCGCAAGCCAAGCGCGGCGAAAATGGTGTTGCGGTGGATAGATTTGGATACCCTGTTGAGGGTGATAAGCCATTATTTGCTCAGCAGAAACGAAATAAATACGGCCCTCAAATTGGAATACATTTCTGATTGAGCCGAATCCACGTTTTTCTAATGGTATTTCAGACAATAAGGACTGATAACTTAGTTCACCTTCAGCATGTGTGGTGTAAAAGCCAAGATCACCTTTGAGGCCAACATAGATGTGCTCGTCGAGTATAGTGAATTGGTTAATGTGCCCTGGTCCAGATTGGGGGTGTTCACGCCATTTAGTCCCGTCAAAACTATACAAACCATAGGCATTAGCTAGAAGCATCGTTCCATCAGGATGTTGTTCCATATACCAGTTGCTAGCACTCCCATCAAACTCGGTAGGATCAAATACCTCAATAATGGCGTTACCTAGTTCTTTGTAGGAGTGTATATCTGATGTTGACTCAGTTGACCAAGCGTTTTGGCTAATAAAAATCAAACTCAAACAGATAGCTGGTGAAGTGGTCCACACTAAAAAACCGAACAAGTAATTCATCATTGGCTAAGCTAATCCCTTGTATCAAAAGCTCTCAAACTAGATAAGAATAAACTCTGTACATGCTGAATGATACTAAAGTAAATCAAATTTTTTTGTCTACGACAATTCTACAAACATTTTAGACCAAGAGAGTCAGATGATCTTGAAGGTGGTCAGTCTATTAGTGTTTGTTTTTTCGCGCGCCTCCCCAGGATTTTGGGATGAGCGGTAAGTCGGTTTGAATTTCTAGTTACCGCTTAAACACTTCAGTGCCGAGTGCACGCGCACTATTAATAGCTCCTCGAATTTCTTAAAACAGAATCAACCTCTCTTTTGGTCTTGTTCTACAACGGCCAGAAGATCATGAGTAACGGAATTGAGACAAAAATGATCAATATTTCCAAGGGCAAACCCATTCGCCAATAATCACCAAACCGATAGCCACCGGGCCCCATAATAATCGTATTATTTTTATGACCGATGGGTGATAAAAATGCGCAAGAAGCCGCAACAGCCACCCCCATTAACATTGTATCTGGATTGACCTGAAGACGTTCTGCGATTGACACCGCTATAGGTGCGGCAACTAGAACCGTGGCTACATTATTCAGCACATCAGATAGCGTCATGGTCACCACCATGAGCAATGCTAAAATAGCCATAGCCGACCACCCCTGAGTGCTACTCACTATAACTTCAGCGATCAATTCTGTGCCTCCGGAGTTTTCCAATGCAGCACCTAATGGGATCAACGAGGCGAGTAAAATAAGCACAGAGCCTTGAATGGAATCATAGGCTTGTGACAGTGAAATGACCTTGAGTAAAATGTAAAGTACCACACAGGCAGCAAGCGCCACGGTAAGATAGATATATCCAAAACTTGCCAGCAAAATGGCTGCGGTAAAAAGCGAAATAGTCAACCAGGCTTTATCATGTTGAGTGACCTGTAAATCACGAGGTGCGAGCGGTAAAACGCCTAGCCAATTTATGACATCATTGATTTGCTCTTCCTCCCCCATAAGCAGTAAAACATCACCGGGTTTAATAATAAGTTTACGAACGCGGTCACGAAATGGCTTACCTTCACGTGACACGCCAAGCAACATAATGCCGTGTCGATAAAGCAGACGAATATCTATTGCGGAACGACCTGTTATACGTGATTCCAGCGGAACAGTTGTTTCAACCATGGACAAAGTACCAGCCAAAACTCCATTGTGTTTTTCTGATCTTGAGTAAGATAACTTTAGTGCGGTAGCAAAACTCTCAACCGACTTTGGACCGGCTTCTAGAACCAGCAAATCGCCTTTTCGAATGCTTTCACGTAATGCCCGGCCAGGTAATCGATTTCCATTACGCACCAGCCCCAGTATCATGACGTCATTTTCCTCAGCCAAGTCATTGAGCTCTTTGATGCTTTTCCCTATAGCACCAGAACCTTCCGTTACACCTATCTCAACCACATAGCCATCGAGGTTGCTGAGTTCATTTCCCGCATTGTGTTTGGAACGAGCTGTCGGTACCAAACGCCAACCTATTAGGGCGACAAAGGCTAATCCAGCGATTGCTGCTCCAAGCCCCACTGGAGCAAAATCAAACATGCCGTAAGGCTCACCAAGAGCGGTTTCTCTATATTGTGAAATAACGATATTCGGTGGTGTACCAATTAATGTCACCATTCCACCAAGAATCGTAGCGAAAGAAAGTGGCATGAGGGAAAGAGCAGGTGAACGTTTTGCTTTATTAGCAGCCTGTATATCAACAGGCATTAAAAGGGCCAGAGCGGCCACGTTATTCATAAATGCTGAGAGTACCGCTCCAAGGAACCCCATAGAGGCAATGTGCAAAGGCAACGGCCGCTTAGAATCAATGACTCGACTGGTCAGCATTTCTATGGCACCGGATTGAGAGAGTGCACGAGATACAATCAAAACCAGCGCTATAATAATGACAGCGGGATGACCAAATCCTGAAAAAGCCTGATCAACTGGAATAACCTGAAGTATCAGCCCTACAACCAGCGCAGCAAATGCAACAAGATCATAACGCCATTTACCCCATAGCAAAAGCCCCAGTACTGATGCCATTAACAAAAATAATATTGCCTGATCATTGGTCATAGTTGGTCAACTCTTTTCATTTTGTTGCTACAGTTTTTCAGAAAAATTATGAATCGACCAAAAAAGTCAGCTCACTTAATTCATTCTATTATACTTGTCACTATATGTCCGCTATAAGATATTTTATAAGCTAGACAAAGCAAGAAATATGGAGAAGTGCCAGAAGGCCTCCGATTTAAAGCGGAAGAACACCAGAACTCTCCCACATAGTGGATTCAATACTTGAACAAATACATGACCGACAAAAAACGTTACACTCCTATCACTAGTCACTCGGTATCAATCGACGACTACAAAGTGTCTTTATTTGCAACTTTATTCCTTTTAATAGCGGTACGCCGCTATTGCTTTATGATGTTAAACTTTCCAAAAACATCGATAGGGATGCAGTCACCATGCACAGTCGAAGAGAACAGATTATAAAGTGGGCTGACGAATCAGCACATGTTAATGAAGATAATATCAATCAAATTATCCAGGCTGCCGAGGCCGAACCAACTCATGCTGATTGGGTCGACTTTCTAAAAACCGCTTTACTAACGTCAGCGGTGATATCCATTTGCAGTGGCGTTATTTTTTTCTTCGCTTACAACTGGCAAGATATCAGCCGATTTACCAAATTCGCCGTTGTGGAAGCGGCCATGCTCATTGCCACTTTTAGTTACATTCGAATCGCTACTACTAAACTGCTCTCTTCTTGCGCTTTGTTGGCCATGTCCCTGCTCACTGGCGCACTATTAGCTTTGGTGGGACAAACCTATCAAACTGGCGCTGATCCTTGGCAATTATTTGCAAGCTGGGCCTTTTTAATTCTGCCTTGGACAATCATTG
>JAHRVB010000215.1 GCA_019090895.1 Kangiellaceae bacterium | reverse complement strand
TGACAAAACTACCTTGTGTGATCTCTGAATCACCCAGTAATTGTTGGAGAAGGTTAGACGAGCTTAGGTCATCTAAATAGTCTGCAATACCATCGCCGTCTGAATCTTGAAAGCCTTCATCTGCATCACTAATACCGTCATTGTCAGAATCTTCAGACGCCAATAATACCGGCGCTGTATCGAGCACATTTAACCGCATGGTTTTTCTCGTGGTTAATATTGGAGAACCATTATCAGTGACCGAGACTGTCTTTTGGTAGAGACCAACCGATAATACTGACGGGTCGATGGTTAAAACAGAAGTTATTGGATCAATATTAAGCTCGGCATTATCGGGTTCTAACCATTCAACTAGTAGCTCATCGTTTGGATTTGGATCGCTGGTTTCAACCAATAAAGTCACCGGACCACCGTCCCACGTAATGGTGGTGACCTGACTAGCATTTTGCTCAGCGCGGATATTTACTCTCGGTGATAAATTATTTTCCGAAATAATTATTTCATGAGAAATATTATCGAGTACAACTGCATTAGTTGGCGGTGCTAGATTCAAGATCAGCACTTCATCTGATTCGGTTTGGTCATCATCGGTAATCAATAACTTCACCCAGCCAACTTGGCCTTGATAGATAATTAGACTATCGTTAACAACATCATAAGAAGAAGAGTCAGAGCCTAGTGGTTGGTAATCGTCTGTATCTGCTATTCCACTAAAAGTGAATGGCAAAATAACGGGATACTTTGCAGCCTCACCAGACAATTGAAGCTCGATGTTGACAGTTCCACCTTCACCAACTGTCTGACCCTTACCAATAAGAACTTGCGGATTGATTCTCAATTGTTGAGTACTGACCGTTCGGTTACCAGCTTCGTCCACCGCTAACCAATCAACCATATGTAATCCCGATTTCAAATGAGTTGCACCAACTAAAGTGACTACAACATTTCCGTCGATATTGTCCGACGCTGAAATTCCGTTAGTCGGAACTGCAGTTAGTACACCGGTGGAATCGATGGTTACTTGTGCTATGAGTTCTATCTCTGGCGCTATAGAATCAGCTGAATTTAAATACTCTTCGAGGTTGGATTCACCATCATTATCCGCATCTTGAGCGCCATCAGCAGCATCGTTCGGGTCAAGTTGATGGTCAACTTCCCAACCGTCAGGCATACCATCTCCATCACTGTCTGGATTATTCGGATCAGTCGCAGCCTCAAACTCTTCTCGGTTAGTCAAACCGTCGTTATCAGAATCGATTCCACCGTCATCGGCTGATTGCGGGTCAAACCCATGTTCGATTTCCCACTCATCGGTCATTCCATCGAGGTCACTATCATCAAATGAGGTTAACGCAGACGTTACAAAACTAATCACTTCACTATCGACTGATTGACCTGCAATGTTAAAGACAGTCACTTGTGCATAATAAATTGTTGCCGGCTCTAATCGGACGAGAGAAACTTCATGTGCGAGTGCTAATTCTGCATTAGCTTCTTTCTCGAGTAACGAATCTATATCGGTTGAATAACTAATTTGGGCAAATGCAAAATCATTTGTGTTCCAAGATATCAGCGCTGAGTTTTCGCTGATCTCGCTAATGACAGGAATATCACTAATGCTTGGCGCTGTTAAACTAGAAGAATCGGCGGAGTTAAATGGCGTGATGTCACTCACGAGTGATTCACCAAATAGACCTATCACACTGTAAACTAGTTCATACTCACTATTTGGTGTTAGTGCACCGAGCACTATCAAATGTTCAAACCCAGCTTCTAAGCTTCCTGCCTGCTGCCAACTCGTATCGCCCAAGCGCCGATATTGAACTTGTGTAGCCGACAATTGGTCGGTAGTGAGAAAAATTGTCGCAAGCGCGCCATAACCATTGATTTCGGCTGCTTGAGTCAGAACAGGCACACTTGCAATCAATGAGTTACTTTGCCGTGTCGACTCACCTTCTTTGGGAATAGTTCCTGTCGTTGACTGCAATAAACGAGTAAAGAAATCTTTAAACGTTTTAGTCTTGTCACTCAACCGCTTGTTGGTATCGAGATTGCTGTTAGAAATATTGTTACTTGCTTCCCCACTGGTCAGAATATCTTCGTCTATTTCTTGGCTGGAACGATACCCTCGATGATCCGCGGAATAAACCGTGCAGCGATAAACAGTATTTGAGGTTAAACCCGTTAAAGTGAGACGGTGTTTTTTGACTCGTTTGGCGTGATTTTTTTCAAGACTTGCGACTGAACCATTTTGACAAACTAAACGTCCGTCAGCATTTACGTCAGTAACCCACTTAACCGAAATCGAGGAATCTGTCACTTGCTCTACTTCCACTTTCTTCATAAAGTGTGGCGCACCTTGATGACCACGAACTTTTGATCTAAAGGATAATACTTCGCTCGTCACAAGATTTCCTGAAACGTCCTGCGATTGAACACGGAAATAATAAATAGTATCGGCTTCAAGACCGGTGATGGCCATGTTATGGCGAGTTTTTAGCGCTTCGCCGCTGCTCTCAATATTCTCTAATTCATTTTCATTCTCACCAATAATGATAACCGTTGTCGATGGCTCATCAGTTTTCCAGCGAATCACTACGCTTTGGTGAGTGATGTTTTGGATCAAGGGCCGACCAATTATGGTCGGTGGCGTGTTGTCTTGATTAGCTAATGTTGTAAAAGTAAGTGGTTGACTTAAAGTAGGACCGTTACCATTTACATCTGTCGACGATACAGTCAGTGTATATTCTGTTTCGGGTGTTAAATCAGTGAGCTGCATATTATGCTCAACAACAAAACCTTCTTCAGTGACTACATGGAAACGAGTGCCGTCATTGTAGGAAACACCACTATTCGCTTCTTCATCAGTGACCCAAATAACCGTCGCTTCTGTATCGGAGATATCAATAACAATTGGCGTCAACAAAATAACCGGAGCAACCATGTCGGGCAATGGTAATGTTGTCACAAGTTGAGGCTCGCTGGTTGTCGGTCCATTACCAAATGGATCGGTAATAGAGATTGCTAACTCGTAGCCCGTATTGGGCTCTTTTCCATCCACTATCAATGAATGACAAATATCGAGTTCACTCAGTACCAATGCAGTTTCATCAACATTAATTAATGCCGTGACTGGACCATTGGCACAAAAAGTAACTTCAAAACTATTCTCAGTGATATTTGAAACAATCGGCCCACTCACAAATTGTGGTGGTTTAGTATAGGGCCTGCCTTTGGTTATAAAACTTGTACTCTTAGTATCCGAGGCTTGCTCATCTTTATCGACCGCTTGCACGGTCACGTTGTATTCGGTGAAGGACTGTAAATTCCTTATCAATATACAGTTATAGGTTGTTAACTTATCAACGCTAATCGTTGTTCCATCAGAAAGCTCGATAATTCCTTTGGCCGGTTTGTCTGTTCTCCACACCACTATTGCTGACCGATATCCGATACGAACGATTTCTGGTCCGTAGATTATTTTAGGTGGTGTGTCTTTATGAATAAGGTAAATATCCTCACTGGTTTCTTGATCGAGATTATGACTAATGTTGGTCACTGCAAATCCCGACTCCGCGGAAGGATCGACTGATATATTCGTTAATTGGTCGTTAAACAATCCAAATCCAAACAAACCGCTTTGATCTGAGATTGCGTTTGTTCCTTCTACTTCTGCTGTATTTTTCAAATAATAACTAATCGAATTCTCAGTTAACGCGTGATCGACATTCAGCTTTATTCCCGGCACAGGTACTCCATTGGCATCCAGCGTGCGGCCACTCAATATCGACATCGGTAACGATAAATCCAATTCGGTATCGCTGGTCACGCTGACATCTTTTGCCAAATAATAGACTGCAGCAAAATCCGGCACTGGATAAATAGAAGCAACCGGTAAAGTATTAACGATATTGGTTGGCTGTAAGTATGGCCGCAGCTTATATTCACCGGCAGCAACTTTGAATTCAAAATACCCGTCTAGATTAGTATAGGCCGGGTCATCGGCCGATTGATTATCCGTTTGGTGGTGAACCGTAATCATTGTTTGGTCGACAGGGTTACCCTGAGCATCCTTCAAATAGCCCGATAATGTAATAGATTGGTCCAACACAAAAGTATCACTCGCATCGGCGCTAATAGAATAAGCTTCAACTAAAGTCGCTGCAATGTCCCGCTCACTCGTAGGTGGAACGAGAGTAATATTCATCGTTTGATCAGTAAATAATGCGACACTGAAGTCTCCGTTATCGTCGGTTTTCGCGTGAGTCACTAATGATCGACCTCGGCTTTCCAAATAATAACTAACGGTTGTTCCTCCATTATCACTATGCTCAATGTGACTAATCGTCACACGCGTACCAGCCACGGGGTCGCTATTCGCTTTGGTGGTTTTCCCTGTCAGGATAGCGAGTGGTAAAACAATATCTTGAACAGTGGCCCCGACGACATTCACATCTTCTTCAGCGAATAAAATAGAAGCATAGTCTGGTAAAGGATAACTTGGTCTTTGCCCTTCGCCTCGACCAAAAGGATTAAGATGTGGTTTCAGTTTATAAAGGCCCTGCGCCACTTGAAATTGAAAAACACCCGTAGCGTCCGTGTAGACTGGCGAGCCGATTTGAGTTCCGGTCTGCTGGTCGTGAAGCGTGATTTTGGTATTGTCGATTATTCTTCCTGAGGAATCTTGAAGGGTTCCAGATAAGCTCTCTCCTTCTTCTAAAACAAAGTTTTCAACGGCGTCCACAGATGTTAGATAATCACTGATTGTGGTAACCGCTAGATCAAGTCTTGAGCTCGGCGGATTGAGTACAATGTCAAAAGTTTGGTCTGCAAAAACTGCGATTTCAAAGTTCCCATTTTCATCGGTGATTCCATTACTTAAGACTTCTTCCGCATAATTTTCTAAATAATAGTCTTGCTGCAATGTACTCAACCGGTGTCTGATCGATACTCCGGCAGCTGCAACCGGATTGCTTAACTGGTCAAGCACTTGACCCGATAACAGAATGAAAGGTAGCTGCACCTGTAATTCTAAATCTTCAACAACGTTTATATTTTGCGGTGCGTGTAAAATAGTCGCAAAGTCAGGGACTGGATAAATAGGTTTCGCTAAACCAGAATTCTGAGGGTTGAACACTTCGATTTGAGGCCTTAATTTATAGACCCCAGGCGCAACAGAGAACTCGAACCAACCATTATTATCCGTTCGAACAGCGTTCCCTACTTGATTGCTAGTATTTTGCATATGCAAACTGACATCCACGTTATCAATCTCTCGTCCTTGACTATCTTTAAGGTATCCCGACAATTTAACCGCATCACCAATGAGTGAAATCAGATAAACAACATCGCGATCTTCGATGGTCACTAACTGCAAAGGTAACGCTCTGAACCCTGTTTCTTTTGGTGCAGTTACGCCGACGTAATAATCACCGGGGTCTAAATATTTAAATTGATAGTACCCTTCAGTATCCGTGTTGATAGATTCAATTAACTGTTGTTCATTGTCATAGAGTGCGACCACCGTTTCAGGGACTGGCATGCCTTCACCTGAAACGAATCCACGCAAATTAACACCGGTTTCTGGAATCGGTGGCGAAATCACATCATCATCACCACCACCACCTCCGCTTCCGTCATCATCACAGGCATCTCCGATTCCATCATTATCACTGTCCAGTTGATCGGGATTAGGAACAAATGGACAATTATCATCCTCGTTACCCACGTCATCATCTTCCGGATCGTCTTCGGGATGGGTTGTAGTGAAATTGACTATCGCACTCGATGTTAACTCCCCAACAATATTGTAAGTATCAACCTGCAAGTAATACACTTGATTGGACACTAAGTTTTGCAAATCCACCCGGTGTTGGCTTTCAAAAACGCCATCGACTTGCACAGAATCGAGATTGGTTTTGACTACGCCATATCGAACCAAACCCGATGATGGTTGCTCAGTAGTCCAACTAACCGTCGCACTATGATTACCGATGTCGCTGATTACCGGCTCGACTTTTAGTTCAGGTTGCGGAATTTCTTCCGGCGTAATTGTTGTAAAATCTCCACCAGCACATTCGCTTTGATTACCCGACGCATCGATAAGAGTAATTTGCTGTTGATACAAAGTACTCTCGGTTAATCCACCGATTAACAGAGAGTCGCTGATTGATAAAGAAAGCGTATTCTCTTGAATCCAATCTTCGGCATCCGCCCGTTTATAATTAATTTTTGCGGTGACAGCTTCATCCGAATGCCAGCTTAACAATGCGGCATTAGCGAACGCCTCAACCTGAGGTTCCGCAACACAAACTGGAGGGGTAGTGTCTGGAATTAGATCGGTGGTTGCTCTAATTTCTTTGTTAACTTGATTCCCATCAATATCAGAAGAATATACTCGGCACTGAAAAATGGTTGCAGGTTCTAAACCAGCTAACGTTAACAAATGGGATTTCACCATCGCGCTGTCACTGATTTCATAAGTGATTTTTACTGGGTCGACAGGATCAACAGGAGGAGGAATAATCGTGTCGGCGTCAAACTCAATATTAAGCAAACGATTTGGCGCACCATTGGGGTTGGCGATTTTATTTTCTGTTGCAAATCCAGCCAGTCCTTCGGCGACTTCAGCAGGGCTAGAGCTTGGGTAAGCTTGTAGAAATAATGCTGCGGCACCAGCAACATGGGGTGCTGCCATTGAAGTACCGCTGATGGTATTGATGCCACCGTTACTCCAAGTTGATGTAATATCAGATCCAGGAGCGAAAATATCGACGCAGGCGCCCCAATTAGAAAAACTTGATCGAGAGTCGGTATTGGTAGACGCAGCAACGGTTAATGCATTGGGCACTCTATTTGGCGAGCCAGAACATGCATTGATATTTGAATTACCAGCAGCAACCACAAAGGTGATTCCGCTAGCAATAGCATTGTTTACCGCCGTATCCAAGGCGATGGAATTGCCTCCACCTAAACTCATATTGGCAACCGCAGGAAGAGATGCATTGGCTGCGACCCAATCAACCCCGGCGATTACGCCAGAGTTAGTTCCCGAACCGTTGCACCCCAACACTCGAATCGCTGTCAAACGGGTATTTTTTGCCACTCCCCATGTATCACCACCCACAGTTCCAGCTACGTGGGTACCATGCCCATTACAATCCGTAGCGTCACTGTCATTATCAACAAAATCCCAACCGCTCACTGCTCGATTAGAAAAATCGGCGTGTGAAATAAGAATTCCGGTGTCAATAATATAACTATTAACTCCGGTTCCATCCGGGGTATAAGTGTAGCTATCACTTAAAGGTAAATCTGCTTGGTCTATTCTGTCTAATCCCCAAGTCGGGTTAATTTGGGTGGCAGAAATATTCATTATTTGATCTTGTTCGACCATCAAAATACGCTTGTCTTGTCGCAAAATTCCGACTTGAGACTGACTCATTTCTAACACAAAGCCATTGACCTTATTACTGTATTGTCTGGTTACTCGAGCACTTACCGATGCGGCAATTTCTGCCGCGACTAGCTGCTGTTTACTTTGCCGTTGAATGATCGGCATTTTCGAATAGGCGACTGAACCAACACTAGGATCTTTATCTTTGAGCAGAACGATGTATTGATCTTTTATAGCTCTGGCACTATCGACCTCATTCAATTGAGCTAGAGTTGGTTCGGAGGAAGTCTCATTTAACGATTCTTCAGTTTCACAAACCAACCGACTATCAGCATTTAAATTGGTTGACCAACTAATCGTAAAAGACTCCGTTGTCGTTGCCTCCACAGCAGGCCCATCAGTGATTTCTAACTGAATTGGTGGTTCCTCTTCGGGCAACGTTTTAAAAGATAAAACATCGCTCACCACACTATTTTCGGAAAGGTCACTGGATACCACTTGGAAATAATAGAGCGTATCCGGTGTCAGTTGAGATAGTGGTACCTTATGATCCGTGGAATGACCTCCAGTGAAAAATGTTTGGTCCAAAGAATTACTGACTAAACCGACTAGCACGGTGTGCGAAGCCGACTCATTCGTGGTCCAAATAACATAAGCGCTATTCGAAGTGATATCTTCCACAAATGGCCCTGCGATAATCTTTGGTTCCGTCGTATCAGGCAATGCTAAGGTAGTAAATTCGACCGCATTGGAAACGGTGGGACCGTTTGCAAACGCATCACTCGAAAAAGCCGTTAGGGAGTAAGTTGTATCAGGTGTCAGATTATTCAAATAGACAACGTGTTCAAGTGTTAACTGACCATCATAAAGCTCACTGTTGGTAAATCCGTCGGTATAAGCGACTCCGCTCGTTGCGACATCATTGGTTCTCCAACGCACAATAGCGGTACTGTCAGTTATGTCAGTTACCGTCGGACCAGTAATGATGGGTGCTTCTATATCAATATTTAACAATGTAGTCGCTAACACCGGTTCAGCTGTGACTGGTCCATTACCAGCGATATCCGTTATTGAAACTATTACGCTGTAGGTGGTATTGGCCGTTAGGTCGGTAATCTCAAGCTCATGGCAGAGTTTAGCGCTGTTGATATTTGTCTCAACACCATCAACGGATACAACGGCTGTAACGGGCTCGTCTGCGCAAAATACAAGGGTAAATCGATCATAATCGATAGCGATAATATAAGGGCCGCTGACAAATGACGGCCATGTGGTGTCTGGATTATCGAGCGTTCTGAAATCAGCGGGTTTAGTCTCAGAAGTATTGCCGTTTTCATCGGTAGAAGTAACTTGTGAAAAATAATCCGTCGATGGAGATAGGTTTAGAAGTAAAACTGAATGAGAAGTTTTCAATTGCTGGTCAATAAATGTATCACCATCAGTAATCACAACTTGGCTGTTGGCGAGTTTATCCGTTTCCCATTCCACCACTGCACTCGTGTTAGTTATATTATTGACTAATGGGCCAAAAATTATTTTTGGAGGCAAGATTTCGACCGTCGACAGTGGTATTGTTGTGAAAGATAAAACGTCACTAGAAGCCGCTTCGCCATCAACACTGAGAGCATCTACTTGAATAAAATAAGTGGTGTCAGGTTGCAATCCATTCACTGAAACTTGATGACTAAGCGCAAATGGAAAATCTGATTCTTGATTATTTAGAGCATCGGCACCTAAACCGAACTTAACAATGCCGTTTGACGGTTTTTCTGTTTCCCATGTAACCATCACTGAATAGTTTCCAATATCAGACAGTAAAGGTGTAATACTAAAGATCGGTGATGGAACTTCATCATCAGTTCCTGAATTGAATTCAGTAATCGAACAACTCTGAGCATTCCCCACAACATCTGTCAGTGTTAGCTGTTGCTCATAGACGGTTCCTGCTTCTAAATCATTTAAGCGAAAATAACCCGTTAATCCAGTCGTTGACGAGTATTGATACCGCCAATCACTCTGCCCTTTTTTCCGGTAGCGAACACTGGCCGACGAAAGTTCATTGGTTTGCCATGTTAATTCCGCAAAGGAAACATAACCATCAATGATGGGCTGGCCACTGCAATTCGGTGGACTGGAATCAACCTCTTCGCTACTCACTGCGGACAGTGTTTCACTCGTTATAAAACCGGTAATATCCGTTGAATAAATGGTACACCGATACGCAGTATCGAACTCCATTCCTGTTAGAGTGAGTAAGTGTTTCTTGGTCAAATCAAACCGGTTAACTTCATAAACACCATTGACTGATTCACAGACAACTCGGCTATCGGAATTTTTGTTGGTGAGCCAGCTCAAGGTTATTGA
This sequence comes from Kangiellaceae bacterium, assembly GCA_019090895.1. Taxonomy (GTDB): domain Bacteria; phylum Pseudomonadota; class Gammaproteobacteria; order Enterobacterales; family Kangiellaceae. The sequence goes on along the minus strand of JAHRVB010000215.1, from coordinate 4,355 downwards.
GTTTCCGGTCAATCTTTCTATCAGCGGCCCTGAAGTAATTTTTAGCTCGCTTCCTTCATAATTAAGAAATGTTGAAAAAGTAGATACTTCTCCCGTCACTTGATTGCCCGATAAATCGACAGAGCGAACCGAGTAATAATACGTTGTATCAGCGTCAAGCCCGGTTAAGGCTATTTGGTGGTCGGTGCTAAACATCGAAGATGCTTCGATCAATTCTAAATTGTTAGCTTGTGTTCCCCACAATAACATTGAAGACGAGAATTCATCCGTATGCCATTTGACCATTGCACTTTGGTCGGTCACATCCTCTACCAGCGCGCGACCGAGTAATATTGGAGCAGTACTATCTGGCGAGATGTCAGTGTCAAAATTTAGCAAGCTAGAAAGTGCAGGCCCATTTCCCGAAACATCACTCGATGAAACAGCGAGTTGATAATTTGTGTCAGCGGTTAGACCTGTGATCTGCACGTTGTGTTGAGTCGCTAGGTTTTCGTCTTTTAACAACTGATAAATAATACCGTCGTTGTAGGTTACGTCACTTGAAGTCGGTTCGTTAGTAGTCCACACAACTACCGCAGTGGTATCGGAGACATCAACGATGGTCGGCCCATTTAATATATAGGGCGGTGTTAGGTCCGCAGCTGCTAAAGTCGAAGCTTGAACAACAGTACTAAAAACAGGCCCATTGCCCGCATTATCAAAAATACTCGCGACGATGGAATAAACTTGATTCGATGCCAAATCATTGGCTACTAAAGAATGGCAACTTGATAAATCATTAAGCAAATAGTCGACTGCACCAATCTTCAATTCGCCTGTGACGGGCTCATTGGCACAAAACTCAATGGTCAGTTGATTGCTTCCGACCGCAATGACTGTTGGTGATTGAATAAATTGAGGCGCTACGCTATCAGGAATCGTCGCAGTAGAAAATGTCGCGCTTGCTAAGGCCGTTTGATTGCCTTGCGCATCGGCAGAGTTAACCTGTGCGGTGTAACTTGTATTGGCGGTTAATCCGTCGACTGAGATGCTATGAAAACTTGAAGGACTAGTTTCCGAAAATATTCCTATTAAAGGTATATCAACAGTACCGATAGTAGCTTCATCAGTCATCCACTCAATCGTTGCCGAAACATCGGTAATATAACGCACATAAGGGTTAACAATATTTCTAGCTGGCCGCTGATCGGAAATTTCTAATTGCGCATTTAAGATCCGATCATTCGCCATCGGAAAATTGTTTTCTGTGGTATTCGAAAAACCACTTTCTAACGGGGCGGAAAAAGTTAAGTCAAAGAAACAATCGTTATCATCTGGATAAAAGCCTGATGCAATACAAACATCACTGGAAAAAACTAGAATAGAATACCGTCCATCTTCGTTCGAAGTATTCACACCGTTAGAATGGTTAATACTAAATTGTGACAAAAAACCTTGGGAGCCTTGTGCAGGTCCATTCCAAACGAGACTCGTCTGAATATCAACGTTTGCGATAGGCAGAGAATTGCTATCGGTCACTTGCCCTGTCAATTGGAAAAAACTAAATACTGAATCTCTTGTCGTATCACCGACGACTAAAAAGTCTTCGGATTGTACAATCACGGAATTTGGCGTGCCGTCTAATGAAACATCCCCGGAGTTAAAATAAGCTCTTATTACATAGTCGCCATCATCCACGATCCAAGAATAGTTCCCGTTGCTAGACACTTGAATGATTTCACCGGTTTGTACCAAGCTAGAATTTTCGACATGAAAAAGCAAGGCGCTTGCGCCTTCAATTGGTGCTCCATACTTATCTGAAATAGTCCCTGATAACGTCGCCGAATGGACTGTAGCAATACAACTCATTAACAGTACAGAATTGACAAACCTAACTATGTTGTCACAAACGACGCGAATCAACACGCGGTGAAGAGAAGATAAAGACAGTGATGTCCTATTCATTTTGAAACACTCCAAGATGAAAAGTAAATCTAAACATGCTCAATTTATCGGCGGCAGGACGCGCAAAAATACAGGAACATATTCTTGGCGACCCCGCTGTCATAAGTTCAAACAACACCCTTAGACCGGTGGCTTTGCGAAACTGGTCTTTCGAACCAGGTAGCCATTTTCAATTTTATGTACCTTTTCAGGTAGGATGATCAGTCGACCTTGATTTATCTATCGATAGAAGGTGAACCAGTCGACATTTTATCGGCAGTATCAAAAATCTCTTGAAGAGTTTTTTCAACTTTCTTTGGCCATCCATATGATGGCTAGTTTCAGGGTAAATTAGACCCTGTAATACTAGAAGATAGACCAAATTACTAAAATAAGGGCAAGGAATTGCAGGTTCAAAGGGCTTTGTTCCATTAATGCCTTTACTTTCCGAGAGAAAACAGACTCCCCCCAATAGTTTTGCCTTTTCACTTGATGATTGCATTCAATTGATGGATTGGGCGGGTCGATGAGAATATTGGCTGAGCGAATAGAATTCAATATCATCAATTGAACCTTACTGTTCGCGTTAAAGCAACACTCAAATTCCATGACCGAAAGATATCGAATATTTTGGAGAGGAGAATAGTGATTTTGTATTCGGATTGCACTGCAAAATTTTTTATGGGTGTCCTTAAATTTTATTTTTCTGACTTTCGAGTTCAGTTGATTCATTTGCGGCAAGAATTGTTGAAACTATGACGCCAAAAACACAAACAAAGAATTTCACAATTTAGTACCTATAACTCAAAGTTGAGACGCGCGTTCTTGTCGCGTCGAATTAAAACGAATGGTTATATGGAGTTTCTGATATTAAATTAATCATTAGACCATTTAATCTGAAATTCTATTTCCTCTTCCGAGCCTTCACGTTCATGCTCAATATTGAATTTCGCACGAACAGGAACATAGATTCTTTCGCCGGCAATTTGTATTTCAAATTTTTCACCACATTCCAAAGAGTCAGCTAGGCGCCTTAACTTTGCGACAAATTCTGAAGAGGAATATGTTTTCTCAATATCTCGTTCTTCTTTTGTACTCATTTCTTTAAGTCCTTATGTTATTGCGGCTGTTCGAAGCGATTTTTTAATATAACGCCTAATTGTGTTGCGCGTTTTTTGCGTCAACCACCGATTTCTTGTTAAATTTTGATTTGATAAACAATGATAATTCATACATCGGCATTAATCCCGCAACAATAAGAATATATTTCATTGTTTCAAACGCACCATCACCACAATTGTCATAAAAGTAAATTGGTGTAAACATATAAAAAAACGGGACCAACATCAACGAAATTAGTACTGTCGCCGATAATGGCACCCAAATTTTTCTTTTGTTCGTTCTAGTCCTCAGTAATACCGCGATTAAACTACAGACAAATATTACCAGCCCTCCTCCATAGCCAATTTGTTCGAAGTCAGGCATTACACAAGCATTCGCATCAAACGAGAATACAAGTAGTATGATAATGATTAATGAATGTCGTGGCATAGTTTTACTAATTTAACGCCGCTATTTGCGGAAAACATTGCAGAGCGGAGTTTTGGGGTACAGTGGCGAAGCCACCCCAAAACGCAGCGGCGCAATGGTTTTCCGCAAGATAGCCTTGTTAACCTTTTCATTCACTTTGTTTTAGCTTTACTGCAAGGTCATAGACCTTAGAAGACAGGTCACAACTTGAACCGTACAGCTTAATTAATTCATTTTTTTCTTTCGATTGGTGAGGGTTGTAGTAGTCATTAAAACTGCCCATGCCACCATAGACTGCTCTTACAGAACTAGAAAGCTCATACAGGTTTTCTTCGACATAACCATATTCGATTAGATCATTTACTTGCTTAAGCTGATTTTCAAAATGGTTAGTCCAAATACAACACTCATCTGTCTTTAAATGCAGACATAATTGTTCAATTGCCAGCTTCAAATCTGAAAGAACTATATCTTTGGGAGACACACACTTTCTCCGTGAAGGTTAACGCCTAGCTAAGCCGAAACATTGTGAGCGACTTAGCGAATAATTTTTCGGATTCAGCGTATGGTTAGGTTTCATTCCAGCCACTTTGTTTCCGACCTCTTCGATATTCTAATAGTTACCAGTATTGAAATAAATAGTAATATTCCAGCGAAAATCAAAGCATCATAATCAGCAGCTGAATCAATTAATACAACACCAAACCCACACCCTATTGCGAGTAATAAAACATTCAGCATTGAGATCATAAATGCTTTATCTGTCTTAAATGTTCTACGATATGAAATCCATACAAGAACAACACTGGTAAGGAAGGTTATGATTCCAATCAGAAGCACTAAGCCTATAAATAATGGGACAGCTCCATCCAATTCAGTATTCCTTTCGTAAACCTAACGCC
>JAHRVB010000214.1 GCA_019090895.1 Kangiellaceae bacterium | reverse complement strand
GCGCCGGATTTGGGGCTATAGCTCAGCTGGGAGAGCGCTACACTGGCAGTGTAGAGGTCAGCGGTTCGATCCCGCTTAGCTCCACCAAATCTGATTTAATAAGTTTTAGTCCCCTTCGTCTAGAGGCCTAGGACACCGCCCTTTCACGGCGGTAACAGGGGTTCGAACCCCCTAGGGGACGCCATACAATTAAAGCCGGTCTTATGACCGGCTTTTTTGTACATGGGACTAAAGTTTATATCCCACCCAGCTGACCAATCCAATCAATTGTTATATAATAACCAATACGTTACAGCATTGTTCAAATAACCAACAGGTTGGGTTTAAAGCCAACTGGTTCGAAATCCCAATTTAAAGTAAGACTCAACATTTAAAGTGTTTTCTATGCGGTTAGCTTCAAACTAAACAATTCGTTTGTTCTAGTTTTCAAATAAACACGATAATGTGAGTGTTCATAGGATGGGGTTAAACATTCTGGAGAAAACATCGTGACCTTAATTAAAAAGCAAGATTTCATTGATAGTGTTGAAGGTGCTCTTCAGTATATTTCTTATTATCATCCCAAAGATTTTATCGATGCGCTCTATGGCGCTTATAAAAAAGAAGAGAATCCAGCGGCAAAAGATGCGATTGGCCAAATATTAACCAATTCGCGGATGTGTGCAGAAGGTAAACGCCCAGTTTGCCAAGATACCGGCATAGTGACTTCGTTTGTGAAGATCGGCATGGGTGTTCAATGGGATTCGGACATGACTGTTCAAGAAATGGTCGATGAAGGTGTTCGCCGAGCCTACAATAACGCCGATAACCCTTTAAGAGCTTCAATCGTTGCGAATCCTGTTGGGCCAAGAGTGAACACCAAAGATAATACGCCTTCCGTTGTGCACGTTGAAATGGTTCCCGGTAATAAGCTCGATATAACAGTCGCGGCAAAAGGAGGCGGTTCTGAGAATAAATCTAAATTTGTCATGCTTAACCCTAACGATTCAATCGTTGATTGGGTATTAAAGACGGTTCCAACAATGGGAGCGGGTTGGTGTCCTCCGGGGATGCTCGGACTTGGCATCGGTGGCACAGCAGAAAAAGCGATGGTAATGGCAAAAGAGTCTTTGATGGATCCAGTTGATATTCACGAACTAGAAGAAAAAGGGGCTGATACACCCGTTGAGAAATTGCGTTTAGAAATAATGGAAAAAGTTAATAATTTGGGAATCGGCGCTCAAGGGTTAGGCGGTTTAACCACTGTACTCGATATAAAAATAAAGGACTGCCCAACCCATGCTGCTTCTCTACCAGTAGCGATGATTCCAAACTGTGCAGCCACACGGCATGCGCACTTTAGTTTGGATGGCTCTGGTCCAAAGTTTATAGAAGCACCTAGCCTAAGCGATTGGCCGGTTATTGAGTCCAGCAATAACGCCAATTTAAAACAAGTGAACCTTGATAATATCAGTCAACAAGAAATAGCAAGTTGGCAACCAGGTGATTCATTACTGCTGAGTGGCAAGATTCTGACTGGTCGTGATGCCGCACATAAACGGATCCAAGATTTGGTTGATAGGGGGAAACCTTTGCCTGATGGAGTCGATTTTGAAGGGCGCTTTATCTATTACGTTGGACCAGTTGATCCCGTTCGCGACGAAGTCGTAGGACCGGCAGGTCCTACAACATCAACTCGAATGGATAAATATTCGGAACTAATGCTAGCCGATAAAAAAGATGGTGGCATGGGATTGATGGGAATGATTGGAAAATCAGAAAGAGGAGACATCGCATTAGCTTCCATTAAAAAACACAAAGCGATTTATTTAATGGCTGTTGGTGGAGCCGCGTATCTTGTTTCTAAGGCGATTAAAGAAAGTAGGGTCGTTGCTTTTGAAGAGCTTGGGATGGAAGCAATCTACGAGTTTACGGTTAAAGATATGCCGGTTACGGTTGCAGTTGATACAACCGGTGATTCAGTGCATAAAACTGGACCTGCGATTTGGAAACTTAAGATTCAAGAAAAAAGTTAACGACGATTGATTCAGAATAAAACGGTTCAATTAATACAAATTGAAAATAAGTAATTTGCGAATAGGAAATTTGAAAGTACATAAATAAAATCCTTTAGATTAACCCTTAAGATAAATGGAAATGGTATGGCTATAGAAAGTGCTGGAAAGAGATTTAGACAAGTCGTTGCAGATAATAAACCACTCCAAGTGGTGGGAACTATTAATGCACTTACTGCCCACATGGCAAAACAAGCAGGTCATCAAGCTATTTATTTGGCTGGAAGTGGTGTTGCTGCCAATTCATTGGGTTTACCGGACTTAGGTATTAGCACTATCGATGATGTGTTAACGGATGTCCGAAGAATTACCGATGTGTGTGATTTACCGCTTTTGGTTGACGCCGATACAGGTTTCGGTGGCGCATTTAATATTGCAAGAACCGTTCGGTCACTGACTAAATTTGGTGCCGCTGGGTGCCACATTGAAGACCAAGTTGCGGCCAAACGATGTGGTCATAGGCCGAATAAAGAAATCGTTCCATTGGAAGAGATGGTCGACCGAGTCAAAATGGCGGTCGATGCAAGAACAGACGAGAATTTCGTTATTATGGCTAGAACCGATGCTTTAGCAGTAGAGGGTATGCAATCTGCGTTAGATCGAATTCACGCGTGTATCGAGGCCGGTGCGGATATGATTTTTCCTGAAGCGATTACACAACTAGAGCAGTATCGTCAGCTTGATCAAGCGATAGATGTACCATTCCTAGCGAATATCACTGAATTTGGTCAAACGCCATTATTTACGACGCCAGAACTTGCTGATGCTGGAGTTGATATTGTGTTGTATTGCTGTGGCGCATATCGCGCGATGAACAAAGGGGCTGAAACATTTTACAAAGCATTAGTCGAAGACGGTCACCAAAAAAACGTTGTCGATAAAATGCAGTCTCGCGAAGAACTCTATAATTATTTAAATTATCACCAATTCGAGCAAAAACTCGATCAACTGTTTGCTGAAAGTAAGGAGAAGTAATCAATGAGTGACAATACCAACCAACCTGAAACGGTTAGAAAACCTAAAAAGTCTGTAGCATTATCTGGCGTAGCAGCTGGCAATACTGCGTTATGTTCTGTTGGATTAACCGGTAACGATTTAGCTTATTGTGGTTACGATATCTTACAATTTGCAGAGTCAGCAGAATTTGAAGAAGTGGCTCATTTATTAATTCATGGCCGCTTGCCTACCAAAGCTGAATTAGTAAACTACAAGCGAAAACTACGTTCCATGCGCGGATTACCTTTAGCCGTTCAAGAAGTTTTACAAGCAATTCCAGCGGCCGCGCATCCAATGGATGTTTTAAGAACGGGTTGCTCTGTACTAGGAACTGTTTTGCCGGAAAAAGATGAGCAAGCGCCGTCTGATGCTCGCGATATCTCTGATCGATTATTAGCATCGTTCGGTTCTATGTTGCTTTATTGGTATCATTTTAGTCATAATGGAAAAGTGATTGATGTCGAAACTGATGACGATTCAATTGGTGCACATTTCCTTCATCTTCTTCACGGTGAAACGCCGAGCGAAGACTGGGAAAAAGCGATGCATACTTCGCTTATTTTGTATGCAGAGCATGAGTTTAATGCTTCTACTTTTGCAAGCCGAGTGATTGCAGGTACCGGTTCTGATATTTATTCGGCGGTTAGCGGAGCGATAGGTGCTCTTCGTGGACCAAAACATGGTGGAGCGAATGAAGTTGCACTAGAAATTCAAAAGCGTTATTCAACACCAGATGAAGCTGAAGGTGATATAAAAGAACGCATGGCGCGAAAAGAAATTGTCATCGGTTTTGGTCATCCTGTTTATACGGTTTCTGATCCAAGAAATGTTGTGATTAAAAAGGTCGCTAAACATCTTTCAGAAAAGCAAGGCGATATGAATTTGTTTAATATTGCCGAACGACTTGAAACAGTTATGTGGGACGAGAAGAAAATGTTCCCTAATTTGGATTGGTTCTCTGCGGTTGCCTATAACAGAATGGGCATTCCAACAGCAATGTTTACCCCCATTTTTGTTATGTCTCGTATTACTGGATGGGCTGCTCATATTATGGAGCAGCGTGTCGATGGCAAAATCATTCGACCAAGCGCTAATTATACTGGACCGGAGTCTAGAGATTGGGTGCCAATCGAACAAAGATAATTTTCATATTATCAATGAAAGAAAAACAATTAGAGCTTACGACTGACTGAAGTCGTAAGCTTTTTTATTCCTTACGAGGCTGACTAAGCAGATTTTCAACGGCTTCTAATATCGTTTTTTTCTTAAATAAGAAATGCCAACGGGTTCCACCCGATTGTCTCCAAAGAAATACACTTCGCATTGCACATAACAACGCACAACGGACCTTTTGCTGGTTAGCGTCTGGTTTTAAATGTTTAGGTTCTCCCTTCACTTGGATACGATTCGGAAGTTTCGAAAGAGTGTTTTTGTATATTTGTGAGCAGCGAGCTAACAACTGTTGGAATACTTCATCATCATAAATATCTTGATTAGAAAATTCACCCGCTAAATTTTCAATAGATTGCCCCAATTGTTCCATTATTTTTGGTTGTCTGGTCAACTGTTTATGTAGCGTTAGGAGATTGATCACCAACCCAACAAACTCGGGATCTTTATCAGTCGTTGTGGTATCGAGTTGTTGCTTAAGAGTACGTAAACCGGTGCTCAATTCGAAACTGCCGTTATAAACAGAAATTGCAGAGCTCGATTCGATCTTAAGTAAACTAGCGATGACCGCTTTAAAATCAGTCTCGTTAGTTTGACCTTTCCATGCGATATGTTGAACAACCCGAATGGATTGGGTGATACCTGCGAGCGCGATGGCCTGGTCTATTGTCGATTGGTTCAGATTAGATTGGTTTGAAGTCATTAATTTTTTCTATTTGTTTAATTAATTAGAATATTGGTTGGAATATTTAATTCAATTTATCTGACGAATCAATGATACCACCACCCAGGCAAATATCGTCTTTATAAAATACAACTGATTGTCCCGGGGTAATTGCTCGTTGTTGTTCATCAAAAGTGACTCGCCAGTTTTCGTCGTCCAATTGTTCTACTAAACAATCGAAATCCGTTTGTCGGTATCGAGATTTTGCGGTACATCGAAAACTCTTATCCATTGAAGCGGGATCAACCCAATGAAGTTGTGAAGCGGTTAAATTATCACTTTGCAGTCGTGGATGATCATGACCTTGACCAACAATCAATACATTTCGTTTTAGATCTTTTGCGACGGCATACCAAGGCTCTTCACTTGCATCAGAAAGACCACCGATGCCAATGCCTTTTCTTTGGCCTAAAGTATGATACATCAAACCTGAATGCTTACCGATCACGCTGCCGTGATCATCTTCTATTTCGCCCGGCTGAGCAGGGAGAAATTGTTCGAGAAAGTCCTTGAACTTTCTTTCTCCAATAAAACATATACCAGTACTGTCTTTTTTATTGGCGGTAATGAATCCTTGCTCTTCAGCAATTTTTCTAACCACCGGTTTTTCCAACTCACCCACAGGAAACATGGACTGGTTAAGTTGTTCTTGATTAAGTGTATATAAGAAATAGCTTTGATCTTTATTACCATCAACCCCACGAAGCATTTTGGATTTTCCATCGGCTCTAGAAACTCTAACGTAATGGCCAGTGGCAATGTAATCAGCGCCAAGTATTAAGGCATAATCTAGAAAGGCTTTAAACTTGATTTCTCTGTTGCACATGATATCAGGATTTGGTGTTCTCCCTGAACGGTATTCTTGCAGGAAATACTCAAATACCCTGTCCCAATATTCCGCGGCGAAATTTATCGTTTTAAACGGAATTTCTAGTTTGTCGGCAATCGATTTTGCATCGGCCATATCTTCTGCCGCGGAGCAGTATTCTTCCGTATCATCCTCTTCCCAGTTCTTCATGAAAACGCCGATTACTTTATATCCTTGCTGTTTCAGGATATATGCAGCTACTGACGAGTCCACGCCGCCGGACATTCCAACAACAACGGTTTTTTCTGATGGGTCACTATGTTCAGCTTTAATTAATTCGCTGATCTGAGTGGAAGATTTGTTTAATGACATGGCGATTATATTCAAATTGGTAGTGAGAATGTAAGATGACCTTCAAAGACTGATCACTTAATTTTCTAGAGAGCGATAACAGCGGTTAGCAAGCTGGTGTTCATCGCTGTAAAATTTCAATGTCTCAAGTGGCAGACGTTTGCCTTGTATATAGTCATCAAGACACTGTAAAACAAGTGCACTTCTTAATTTTTTGATTGGAAGGGCTGTAATTTCTTCCAATGTAAACCATTGGTTGTCCAATATTTCAGGATCGTTGGGAGACGCAACCTGATCTTCAGGTACTTCTCCGACAAAACAAAATCGGAGGTATGTTTTTCCATTCGTCGCTGGACTCAGTAAATATGTTCCAATCAAACTTGTTGGTGTAAAATCAAGCCCTGTTTCTTCGTATACTTCACGGATGACAGCATCCTCTATGGACTCTTTCAACTCTACGTGTCCCGCCGGCTGGTTGAATACGATGTCGCCAGAGCTTGCTTTCTCTTTTACTAACAAATAGTGTTCTTTTCGCTTTATAATAGCGGCAACCGTGACGTGAATTGCGTCCATACAAGATCCTTAATAACTACAGAATATTAATAATATGGCACATTTTACCCATTTAAACGAAAAAGGCGAGGCACAAATGGTTGATGTCGGCGATAAATCGACAACATCTCGTGTGGCTACAGCATCTGCCTCGGTCAAAATGGAGCGTATAACATTAGAAATGATTGTTAATGGAAAGCATAAGAAGGGAGATGTTTTAGCAGTAGCACGAATTGCTGGTATACAAGCGGCTAAAAAAACATCAGATTTAATTCCCCTTTGTCACCCATTAATGTTGACCTCGATCAAAGTTGAGTTAACCGCAGATTGGGATAATTGTGCGATAGCCATTAAAACTCGATGCAAAGTCTCGGGTCAAACAGGGGTTGAGATGGAGGCATTAACAGCTGCTTCTGTTGCTGGATTGACTATTTATGACATGTGCAAGGCGATTGATAAAGGAATGATTATTAGTGATATTCAATTAGAGACTAAGTCCGGTGGAAAGTCAGGGGATTGGCAACGATGATTTCGATAACAGTATTATTTTTTGCTAGTTTTAAACAACGATTGAACACCTCTAAATTGGAACTTGAGATAGCAGACAGGTCTTCTATCAATGATGTTTGTAAGCAGCTTGCTGTTAAAGGTGAAATTTGGCAGCAACTCTTTGATCAACCTAAAGAGCAAGTAAAGATAGCGATTAATCAGCAGTTAGGCTCCTCTGAGTCATTAGTTGCAAATGGGGATGAAATCGCATTCTTTCCGCCAGTTACAGGCGGATAGATCATTGAGTAAACAAAATAAACCGGTTGATCGTTTTCTTGAAATCACTGATTCAGCTCTCGAATTGACAAAACTAAACCAACGAGTTCAATCCAGTGAGGGGGAAAATGGTGCTGCAGTTATATTCACTGGTAACGTCCGTTTAGCCAACGAACAAACTGGTTTAGTTGGGATGTCTCTTGAACATTACCCTGGTATGACCGAAACTCAATTGAATCAAATTATTGATAACGCAATTTCACGTTGGCATCTAACCAAGGTAGTTATTTCACACCGAGTCGGGTATCTCATGGCTGGCGAGCCAATCGTCTTCTTAGGGACTGCTGGTTTGCATCGGAAAGAGTGTTTTGAATCTGCGGAATTTATTATGGATTATCTCAAAAATGATGCGACTTTTTGGAAGAAAGAACATTTAGTTATTGATAGTATCTCTGAAGAGCGTTGGGTCGAAGCGAAGCAAAGCGATATTGATTCCATTAAGCGATGGCAAGCAAATTAATTGAAATGTTAGTTTACCGCGAGTTTAAATTGGTTTGGAAAAATGCGATTAGATAATTTTGTTTCTAAAACGATGCATGTCACACGTACAGAAGCTAAGAAATTGATATCTCGCGGTCGAATCACCCTGAATAATTCAATCGAAAAATCTAGCAAGGTTACCATTTCCGAATCGGATCAAGTTCATCATGGCGATACTATTCTCGAGCTTTCAGGACCATGTTACCTGTTGTTAAACAAACCCACTGCTTACATCTGTTCTACAGTTGATGAATTGCAACCCAGTGCTCTCAGACTAATCGATCTACCAAATAGGGATAAACTACATTTTGCGGGTCGACTAGATGCAGATACGACCGGATTAGTTATTATAAGTAATGATGGTCAGTGGACTCACAGAATCACTTCCCCCCGATATCATCATATGAAGCGCTACATCGTTGACTTGGCCGAACCAATTAGCGAACAGTCGATTGCAGTGTTAAGAAAAGGCATTAAATTAAACAACGAAGTAAATTTGACGTTGCCAGCTTTGGTTGAAAAATTAGGCGATGCCAAAATTAAGCTGTCGATTTCAGAAGGGCGATATCACCAGGTCAAAAGAATGTTAGCAGCTACAAATAATCGGGTAATCAAACTACATCGTGACGCAATCGGAGAATTGGAACTTAGTGATGAGTTAGCGGTTGGAGAGTGGCGATACTTGACTGAACTTGAAATCGCTCTCTTTTAAGTTCTTTTGTTTACATTTAAAGCATTGCCGCACGTCCAAAGCTATGATATTACTAGCGCTCTAATGATTTTAGGCGTGTTCTAAATCATTCAAAGAATCATCGAAAAAATATAATAGCCTGTTTGCAAACGACAAATAAAGCTAATAAAACCAACATACCAATTAAGATTTTTGGGGAACAAAAATGAGAAAACTTGCCATTGCTTCAATGGTACTTTCTGCGCTAGTTGTAGGATGTAGCGAAGAAAAGACACCACAAACTGATAAAGCAGTCGCTCTGGTTGCAGATAAAGCGATTGATACTTCAAACAAAGCGACTAATTTAGAAACTAACCCTTTTTTTCAAGAATATGAGACACCGTTTGGGATTCCGCCTTTTGATAAAATCACAGACGCGCACTATGCACCCGCTTTTGATCGCTCTATAGCTGAAGCAAAAGCTGAAATTTTGGCGGTAGCTAACAGTCCAGCAGAACCTACTTTCGAGAACACTATTGTAGCGCTTGAATACAGCGCTAAATTACTAACCAAAGTAGCTAATGTGTTTTTTAATTTAACCAGTGCACATACCAACGACAACCTTAAAGCGCTCGCTAAAGATATTGGTCCTCGGCTTTCGGGATTAAATGATGACTTAAATTTAAATCCAGCGTTATTTAAACGAGTTGAAGCCATCCATAACAAAATTGATAGTTTAGAATTAAATACTGAGCAAAAGAAGTTATTGGTTGATCGATATAGAGAGTTTATTCGTGGTGGTGCAGGCTTGAATGAAGACGATAAGAACACACTTCGTGAACTTAACGCTAAGATTTCTAAGCTAGGAATAGAATTTGGTGATAACGTGTTGGCTGAAACAAACAGCTTCGAACTAGTTGTCGATAATAAAGAAGATCTAGCGGGATTACCTCAACATCTGATTGACGCTGCTGCTGAAACTGGGACAAAACGGGGAAAAGAAGGGAAATGGGTCTTTACGACTCACCGACCAAGCAAAACACCATTTCTTATCTATTCTGAAAATCGCGACTTAAGAGAAAAAATGTGGAAAGGATATACCCACCGTGGTGACAATAACAACACCAACGACAACAAGAAAATTGTTGCTGAAATAGCGGCAATACGTGCACAAAAAGCACAATTGCTTGGTTATAAAACGCATGCTCATTTTGTTTTAGAGGGTAATACCGCAAAGAACCCTGAAAATGTTTATGGTTTATTAGACAAAGTGTGGCCAGCTGGTTTGGCGCAAGCAAAACAAGAATTGGCTGATATGCAAGCATTGGTCGACAAAGAAGGCGGCAATTACAAAGTAGAAGGATGGGACTGGCGTCATTTAGCTGAAAAGATTCGTAAAGCACGTTACGACTTGGATGAAGAACAAACCAAACCTTATTTCTCGTTAGAGGACACACTTAAGGGTGTTTTTTATACGGTTAATAAATTGTACGGGATGACATTTAAAGAGCGAACTGATCTTCCGGTGTATCACGATGATGTTCGAGTTTTTGAAGTCTATTACAAAAATGGCGAGTTAATTGGTCTGTATCTTACGGATCATTACGTTCGTGAATCAAAGCGTGGTGGTGCGTGGATGAATGCATACCGTAGTCAGTATGTAACGGAAGAGGGCGAGTTTGTTAAGCCTATTATCGTTAATGTGCTCAACTACCCGCGTCCTACTGGCGATAAACCAACCCTATTAACATTTGGACAAGCTAGTACGTTATTCCATGAATTTGGGCATGCTGCGCATGGTTTCTTGTCAAATGGTGTATATCCATCACAAGCTGGAACCTCAGTTCCTCGAGACTTTGTTGAGTTCCCTTCACAAGTACTAGAAAACTGGATGTTCGAACCTGAAGTTTTATCTAAGTTTGCAAAGCACTATGAAACCGGTGAAGTTATTCCTCAAGCTTTGATTGAAAAGATTCAAGCGGCTTCCAAGTTTGGACAAGGGTTTGCGACTACTGAATACATGGCTGCATCTTTACTTGATTTGGCATGGCACACTCAAACGGAAACGACACCCGTTGATACCAATGCTTTCGAGAAATCAATTTTAGAAGAGCGAGGGTTGATCCGTCAGATTGCACCACGTTATCGTTCTACTTATTTCTCACATATTTTCTCTGATGGTTATTCATCAGGTTACTATGGATACATTTGGTCTGAAATCTTAGCGGCTGATGCGTTTAACGCCTTTAAAGAAAATGGAATTTTTGATCAAGCGACAGCTGAAGCATTTAGGGCGAATGTACTATCCAAAGGTGGTACCGATGATCCAATGAAACTTTATCGTCAATTCAGAGGTCAAGAACCCGATCCAAAACACTTGCTTAAGAGTCGAGGCTTGGCGACAGAATAAGGTTTTGTAAGCGAAAGAACACGCATTAATAAAAGGCCCTACAGTGATTAAGCTGTAGGGCCTTTTTAATGTGAGGGAGTGGTTACTGATTGCTAAGGTGTGATTGTTTTGTACTCACCCGGCAGAAGAGAGTCTACGTTCCATTCGCCAACGCTCATTCTAATGAGTCTTAGTGTCGGAAACCCTACGGCAGCTGTCATTCGTCTTACTTGACGGTTTTTTCCTTCTTTAATTTTCAGCTCTAACCAAGAGGTGGGGATATTTTGTCTGAATCTAACCTCCGGCGTTCGACTCCAAAGGATATCAAGCTCCTCTTTTGCTATCAGGCGCGCTTTTGCCGACCTAGTTAGACCGTCTTTAAGCACTACACCAGAGGACAGTTTTTCGAGTACATCTAGTGTCATTTGTCCTTCTACTTGAACCCAATAACATTTCTCTAACTTATGTTTAGGACTACTGATCTTATTTTGTAGTTTTCCATCATTAGTTAAAACTAATAGACCTTCTGAGTCTTTGTCTAGTCTGCCAGCGGGGTATACTTTTTTTATATCGATAAACTGAGCAAGAGTCGTATCTCCAGGTTCACCTGTAAACTGGCATAAAGTGTTATAAGGTTTATTAAAAAGAACCAATATCGACTTCTCAAGAGTTGCACTCTTTGTTTTAGAATCAGCTCGAGAGTTCGTACGTAACTGCTTGTTTTTAATGCTATGTCGCCGGTTCACAGGTTAAATCTGCTCGCAAATAAGTCAATATATTTATTTGATGGATAATAGTCTAATCTTTGTGTCTAATCCAGCGCTATACTTTGTATTAATAGACCGTTAATTATGACTTGCATCAGTGTCCACCGTAGTCGATTTCGAGTATAATCGCGGCAATTTAATGGA
The DNA here is from genome assembly GCA_019090895.1 of Kangiellaceae bacterium. Classification (GTDB taxonomy): domain Bacteria; phylum Pseudomonadota; class Gammaproteobacteria; order Enterobacterales; family Kangiellaceae. The sequence continues at coordinate 2,594 of JAHRVB010000214.1, read as the reverse complement.
ATCTAGACTATTACAATCATTGCTCATATTAGGAACTAATAATGACTGACTCAAAAATAATTTATACCATCACTGATGAAGCGCCTGCATTGGCAACTTTTTCATTGTTGCCAATTGTACAAGCATTCACCAATGCCGCTGGCATATCAGTTGAGACTCGCGATATTTCATTGGCAGGTCGAATTATTGCGAACTTTCCTGATAATTTAACCGATGATCAAAAAATTGATGATGCTTTAACTGAGTTAGGCGTTATCGCTAAATCGCCAGATGCCAATATTATTAAACTTCCGAATATTAGTGCTTCAATACCACAATTAAACGAAGCGATCAGCGAACTTCAAGACAAGGGCTATGACATCCCTAACTATCCTGCTAACCCTCAAAGTGAAGCGGAAGAGGCTGTTAAGGCTCGTTATGCGAAAGTGCTAGGAAGCGCAGTTAATCCTGTTCTACGCGAAGGAAATTCAGATCGTAGAGCTCCGGCTTCGGTTAAGCAATATGCTAGGAATAACCCACATTCCATGGGAGAGTGGTCAAAGGACTCTCTTTCTCACGTAGCAAACATGTCTGCTGGAGATTTTTACCACAGCGAACAATCTCAAACTGTAAAGACAGCAGGTTCAGTTCGAATTGATCTAGTGACTGACACTGGGAAAAGAACAGTTCTTAAGGATAGTGTGTCTCTTTTAGCCGACGAGATAATAGATGTCGCGGCAATGAGTAAGAACGCGCTAAGAGCATTTTTAGAGTCGGAAATGCAAGATGCAAACGAAAAAGGCATTTTATTTTCGATTCACCTCAAAGCAACCATGATGAAAGTTTCTGATCCCATTATGTTTGGTCATGTCGTATCAGTTTATTTCAAAGATGCTTTTGAAAAACATGCAACTTTGTTCTCAGATATTGGTGTTAATCCTGATAATGGTTTCGCTGCTGTACTTAATAAAATCGCTGAATTACCAGCAGAAAAGCGAGCTGAAGTAGAGGCTGATATCCAAGCCTGTTACGAGAGTCGACCAGCAATCGCAATGGTAGATTCTGATAAGGGCATCACTAATTTACATATGCCGAACGATGTCATTATCGATGCTTCAATGCCTGCTTATATTCGATCTTCAGGAAAGATGTGGGGCGCCGATGGAAAATTACACGATACAAAATTTGTAATTCCCGATACCTGTTACTCTACTTTTTACCAAAAAGTGATAGAAGATTGCCAACAAAATGGTGCTTTCGATCCAACAACTATGGGAAGTGTCTCAAATGTAGGTTTGATGGCGCAAAAAGCAGAAGAATATGGGTCTCACGATAAAACATTTAGAATCCCTGAGGGGGGAATTGTTGAGATTGTAGATGCTGCTGGAAACGTTGTCCTATCAAGTAAGGTAGAGAAAGGTGACATTTGGCGTATGTGCCAGGCTAAAGATGAACCGATTCAAGATTGGGTCAAGTTAGCGGTTAATAGAGCGCGTGCAGCTGACTTACCCGCTATTTTCTGGCTCGATGAGAATCGTGCGCATGACGCACAACTTATAGAAAAAGTTAATAAGTATCTACCAACTCATAATATTGACGGTTTAGACATTAAGATTATGAAGCCTGTCGACGCAGTCCAATATTCTATCGATAGGATCCGTCAAGGACTCGATACTATCTCAGTGACAGGAAATGTACTTCGAGATTATTTGACCGATTTATTTCCTATTTTGGAAGTCGGAACGAGTGCAAAAATGCTGTCAATCGTTCCTCTGATGAATGGTGGAGGCTTGTTTGAAACGGGGGCTGGTGGATCCGCTCCGAAACACGTACATCAATTTGTTGAAGAGGGCCATTTGAGATGGGATTCTTTAGGTGAGTTCTTAGCGCTAGCGGCATCCCTTGAGCATTTCGCTAATACAACGGGGAATAGTAAAGCTCAAGTTCTTTCCGAAACACTTGATAGAGCAACAGGTGAGTTCTTATTGAACAACAAGTCGCCTTCTAGGAAAGTAAAGGAGATTGATAACCGGGGAAGTCATTTTTATCTAACTATGTATTGGGCTCGCGAATTGGCAAATCAGTCTATAGATGATGAACTTGCCTCATTGTTTGCTCCTTTATCCGATAAACTCATAAATAATGAGCTTACGATAATATCTGAATTAAATGATGTTCAAGGGAGTTCTCTTGATTTATCAGGTTATTATTTAACCGATGGGACTAAGGTTGCTGCTGCGATGAGACCAAGTAAAGTTTTGAACGATATTATAAGCACTCTGGGTTAATAAAGTATTTTGGATTATAAAACTACTCTATATCAATAAGTAACAGCAAGAATTAAGAAGGGCTATTTAGCATTTTGCTAAATAGCCCTTTTTTGTTAGGTAAATTGGGATTAGAGCGCAGCAATTCGAGAATATAGACTCTCACTAGAGGGAAAAGTAATTGAGATTAATAAAAGTCGCGGTGAATAGGGCAAACTGATTGATGAGTTGACGCAGTTTAAAAGGTCTGCAAAACCCTGCACGAGCCATCTTCATAGGAGATAGGCCCGCCGGTTAAGTTTCTTTCTTATTCTGAAGCCTTAAACGTTAGTTCTTATTCTTATTCTT
>JAHRVB010000213.1 GCA_019090895.1 Kangiellaceae bacterium | reverse complement strand
GTTTCACGGCATAACTGAGAGGGGCGGTAAAGATTTCATCAGAGCTAGCATCACGCAAAAACGAAACATTAATATATCCAGTACCTTCAATGTCATCGGGTAATTGAATTCGTTGGACGCTACTCTCTTGTTCTGTCTTGAACCACTTATGTTTGATGACTTTGTTGGTCTCAATAGTGATCAATCCTGCTCCTTTGTACGGCGCCCTAATATTCATCTCTATAAACTCGCTGGGAAAATAATCCTGCTTGTTTAATTTAAGTTCTAGCTCTGCACTTTTATCGATTTTCCCGCTCAAATTTGCATAGCCAACAACACTATATTTTAAATGAGCTAAGCGCCGTCCTTGCGAATCGATAATTTCAATGACATAGTCTCCCGGATTTGAACTGTCAATACTGTATTGATAGCCGGATTCAGCGACTGATATATTTTCCGAAGAAAGTACTTCTTGTTTTTCGATACTCTGATATTCGAAAGTGCCATATTCCTGTTTCACCAATGTCGAAACCGTTTGAATTTCTTTAAGTACAAACGTTAAGTCAGTTGTTGCTATTTGTTCAAGCGACTGATTGATTGCGATAAACTCCAGAGAGCGTTTAGTATTAGCATTGATGTAATCTAAACGGCCATTACTCTTATAACCCACTAATGTATTAAGCGGCGAAATTAGCGCGGCATTGGCGGTAGAAACGCTTCGTCCGCCTGCTTGATCAAATCCTTCCGTCAAAAATCTCAAACGGTAGGTTCCCTGCTGAAATTGCGCCAAGTCTAATTCAAAATTTGCGATTCCATCAGCATTGGTTTGTTGAGGTTTCAATGACTGATTTAAACTAAGTGGCTTTTTGTCGTCTTTATAAAAAGGATCAGTAAACCGATAATCAGAGAATTTTCTAAATCGGAAATTGTGAGGTTCAATAATTAGCCGTGAGCGAACGGTTCGGTTTTGAGCTGCTGTTCCGAATAAATTGGTCAATGTAACTTTCGCTGTTAGTTTCTCTTTGATATTCCAACCTGGTTGTTGTATATCAACGAGTTTGCTTTCTATCCTCATGGTATCTGGCTGAAATTCTTCCACTCGAAATTCGGTAGTTCCAATTTCATAACCCCGACGACTATCGTCTCTGACCAAATGCAAAGACGCGGTGTAACGTCCCGTATCAGAACTAGCTAGAGTCTCAAACTCAAATTCCGCAAGTCCTTTCTTAGGTAGCCTAAACTTATCAACCTTCACTTCATTATAACGTGGCCCCTGTATCACTAGTTCGAGAGGGATATCTTCGACATTTTCGAAATTTTCACTCTTAACGATCATTCCAAAATTGGCCGTTTCACCGGGTCGGTAAATTCCTCTATCGCTAAAAACAAATGCGTTGAGAGAATCCCCACTAAACTCACTTGAGTGTACGCCGCCAATATCAAAACGTGAGAGATTAATTTGTCTTGAATATCGATTAAACGGAATAAATGATCGATCCCCTGCAGACTCGACCGTATATAGCGTGGGTTGTTTATCATTGTTTAAAGAACGAGTAACGGGTATTTTAATGTGACCACTAGAATCAGTCGTTCCAGAATAGACGGCAAGTCCATTTTTTCCAATGAGTTCTACTTTTGCATTTGCCACAGGCTCGCCCGTAGCAATTGATTGAACGAACACATCGTGACTTGTGTCTGAATTATTTTTTACCAATAATCCTAAATCGGTGATTAGAATTAGTCGACGATCGGTTGCGCCATAAATCGTTCTCTTTCTTTTAAGATCGTATTCTTTAATATCAACAAAAAATAAGCCGTACCGATTAGTCCCTTTTGACAAGTACGCACTCAAATCGAAAGAAGAATAATTAGCTTTCTTGGGATGAGATTTTCGTAATTTCACGATTGAAGATTGCATTTCTGCAATATTGTTTTCGTCAAAATTCCAGTTCATGAATTCCGGATTAGAAATGTCACCTTCAGTTTGAGAAATCAAATGATTGAGTTCACTGTTTCTTACGCGTCCAATGGTATATTTTAATGCGGAAACACCACGAGTAAGCACACTAAGCTGATGGTTTCCCGAGTAGCTTAGGACCGAACCTTCACCAGCTATTGATATTTCCCGTGGATACTCTGGTACTTTTAAGATATCGTCATATTTGGAAGCATGTTTAAATTGATTGATTGAACCAAAACCACCTTCAAGCTTTAAATACAAAAAACGATTCGGCTGCTGTTCGATTTTTAAACTGTATAGTTTTGAGGCTTCATCAGCGTTAGGAAGTATTTCAAAATCAATCTGCTTACTATTGGCTAAAACACCACTCGACACCTGTCTTGGACTGTCCCAACGACGCCGTCCTTGCCGCTCTCCATTGACCGGTAACGCATAAATAGACAGCTTATTAAGTAACTCTTTTCTATCGAGCGCATCGGTAAAATCTAGAGTAACAATTTGCTGAGGTTCGTTTTGTTGGTTTCTAATGATTTGCACATTGCTTTCAACTTTAAGGAAACTGTACACATCTGGAATTGTCACCTTTATTTGTGCTGATTCTTTGGTTCCTGTTCCGCCTAGCAAACTTTTAACGCCCTCTAGTAACTCGACCAACATATAGTTGGTTTTTTCTGGCAAGTTAATGTTTTCTGAGTGAATATAGGCCTCACGCATGTTTGCGGAATAGCTAACGCTATATTGGTAATCTCGTGGTGTGGCTGAAATTGACTCTCCTGATTCCCGCATCGACATTTTCAAATGTTTTTCAAGCGAATCTTTATCCACCGGATGACTAAATTCGATCGTAGTAACCACTTTTCTCGATGAGCCTTGCAAGGGGTCCTGATAAAAATCTGAATAGGCGAATTCAGCTTTTATTGGCGGCGTGCTAAATAGATATTCCGATTGCGCCAGCTTGTTATCTACAGCAAAAATGCTGTCAGTTAGTTTTAGCTGGTATTCAGCACCGGCTGCCCAATCTGTTTCGGGCATAAATTCTAACTCTCGGTCACTAATCCAACGCCACTCACCTTTCTTACTTGGTATTAGTTCGATACCACTCTCTACTCTTTGCCCCACCAAATCTATTCTGGCTGCCGAAGGGTTACCTTCTGGTTTAGTTTGCTCTGGATGCAGTGAAGCAAGATCGTATTCAAACTCGACTAATAGGCGGCTAGGCTCGTCGTAATAACTCGGCATGACTTCAATATCATTAAGGACGGCAATAACTTTGACCGGCTTGGGTAAGGACTGGTAGTAGAAGTAGCCTCCAGCACTGGATATCACTACCAACAGAGCGATGATAGTAAATCTGAGGTGTTGCATCAGCCAACTTAATAACGAGCGGAGCCAGCTAGGGGCAGTCCAAGAGAAATTTCCGACCAATAATGCGAGTAATTTGAATGGCGCGAGTAGCAACTTGATCATCAATTTAGCATCCTAAAGATTTTATCCGTTATTTTTTTCTTCGAAATAATAGTCTAGCAGAAAAGGTAGACTCAAAGATGTTCAAAATGTGGCATTTTAAATATCTATCTAGAATGTTGAAATACGACGCTGCGTTTATGTGTTTGAGAAAAAATTGGATTAACGAGTTAACAATGGGAAGTAGATTGATTGCGAATAGGTTCTCAAATAACAAGAGCAAGGTATATTGTTGGGGATATAATAAAAGCTCTGATTGTCATTTCATTATATCCCCAGTTCTTCCGATTGCTATATTTTAACTATTTGAGTGATGCGATACACTCTTTTACACGTCGTTCTAATATCGTGAGTGGCATAGCACCACCACCTAATATGGTATCGTGGAATCCTGCAATATCGAATTTTTCACCAAGTTCTGTCTTTGCTAACGCTCGAAGTTCTAAGATTTTCAACATACCTATCTTATAACCTGTCGCCTGCCCAGGCCAAACCATATAACGGCGTACTTCTGATCGAACGGCACCTTCAGCAATTGGTGTTTTCTCTTTGAAATAGTCAACCGCTTGTTGTT
>JAHRVB010000212.1 GCA_019090895.1 Kangiellaceae bacterium | reverse complement strand
CTGACAGGTCAATTGAAAAATAGTTATCGATATGTCCCTTTACCTGATCAATTTGACTCTGATTCATAACTTTCCTTTTTGAATATAACGCCTAATTGTGTTGCGCGTTTTTCGCGTCAACCACCGATTTCTGGTTATGTTTTTTGTCGCGTAATTCAGATAAGCGCTTCAATAACTCTTTGTAATAGCCAATTTCAAGCTCGACTTTCATAACTGAGCAACTCGAGATATATTTGACTTCAGAATAAACCAAATAATAATTCCCTACGTCCATTCCATAATGATCACAACTCGTTGGCCTAGTGCTCCCCGTTTGAATGTACGGAAAGGTTTTAGTATTTCCCTTAAAGCTATCAACGGACTCGAAATAATGCAAACTACGAGTGTCAGTCTTCGAATTTCCTAATGGAGTCGACTTAATTACTTTCGCTAGAAATACGTTACTTGCAGCTGAAAATATATAGTCAGCTTTCTTATCGGCTGGTTTAATCATATAGGCTTCACATTTACACGCTAGTAGATTACCGCTATAAAATGAAACCAGAACTAATAGCCAAATTTTGGACATTGAAATTAAACTCCCTTTAAAACATAACGCTTATTATATGCAGCAAATCACATTAACACTCAATGAAATTTCACTGCAAAATCAAATTATTTTAATGAATTCAACAGTTTAAACTGAATATGGAAAATAGCAAGTGTGGAGTTATATGAGTCTAGACTCATATAATCTTCAAACTCAAGTTGAGATAGATTATTGATATCAATCAGTTAAGAAAAATCCCTTTTCCAATGAATAACAAACACTTGACAATCTACTACTTATACAAGTAGTCTTTATGGCTCATTTCTATAACACGGAGTCAGTTATGAATGCACAAAAAGGACCAAAATTAATGTGGCGAGTGCGGTCGAAGATCAGAACACTACACTATTCTTTTCAGACCGAGAAAACCTACGTACATTGGATTAAACGATTTATCCATTATTATCATCTCAAGCATCCTGAAACGATGGCTGAAAAAGAGATCTCCGCATTTCTAACTCATCTTGCAGTTGATCGAAAAGTTTCTCCATCGACTCAAAACCAAGCTTTATACGCTTTGCTTTTCCTATATAAGCAAGTCCTCGAAATTGACTTGCCTGATAAGGCTATTAATGCCGTTAGAGCAAAGCCAATCACAAACCTGCCAGTAGTGCTATCAACATCAGAAGTCAAAGTGTTGCATAGTTCAATGTCTGGGCTGCCAAAGTTGATGGCACAAGTGATCTATGGAACAGGATTAAGAAAGTCTGAAGTGCATCGTTTGAGAGTAAAGGACATCGATTTTGATAGAAACCAAATAACGGTCAAACGAGGAAAAGGTGGTAAAGATCGCCCTCTACCTTTGCCTCAAACTTGTAAGAATGAGCTTAAATCACAAATCGACTTTGTTAACCAACTTTACTTAAAGGATCGCAAAGAAAACATACACGGTGTCGAGTTGCCATATGCTATTGGTATAAAGTATCCGAATGCTGGAAAAAGCCTTGCTTGGCAATGGGTGTTTCCTAGTCTTAGGATCAGTACCGCTCCTAGAACAAAGATTCAAAGGCGTCACCATGTTCACCCAACAGTATTTTCCAAACACCTAAAAAAGGCAGTGGTTGAGGCAGGAATTCAAAAACATGTAACGTCGCACGTATTTAGGCACTCTTTTGCAACGCATCTTTTAGAATCAGGTGCTGACATAAGAACGGTGCAGGAATTATTAGGGCACACTGATGTGAGAACAACACAGATCTACACTCATGTTCTCAATCGAAATCCAACTGGAACATTAAGCCCACTGGATAAATTATAAATATTGCCGGTTGAACGTCCGCTTTTGATATAAAGCATCATTCGATTTTCGTTTATTTGATGGACTGAAATGGGCCATTTTGAGACAGTCAATAATACTTCCTCTCGTGGATTATGGTGTTATATTTCTGCGTAGATAATAACTAAAGGACAACCACGAAAAATCTTACATTAAAATCAGATATTAGCCAATCCGTATTGAGATATTCGCTATCGGTTCTTATCGTGCTTAAAGGTTAATATCTATGTTACTCATATGGTTGAAATATACCTGAGGGGTGTCCTTGTATTCCCTCCTTGTATAGCCTTGTATACCTGCTCATAAATGTAGATACAACTTCAATAATTTACCTGTGCCCGTTCTTCTTTTCAATTGACACTACCAAAGCACCTTTATTAGTATGTAATACTCTAAATGAGGTGAATTATGCAAAGAAATACAAGCGTAACATTGGGTGGGCATTTTGCTGGTTTTGTTGAAGGAAAAATTAAGCAAGGACGTTTCAAATCAACGAGTGAAGCTGTTAGAGCGGGGCTACGTTTGCTTGAAGAGCATGAAGCCAAAGCCGATCTCCTCCGAAATAAACTTGCCATTGGAGAAGCACAGCTCAATCGAGGCGAAGGTGTTGATGGTGATCCCTTTATGCAAGAATTAATTGCTGATGTCTAAATATCTTTTATCAACTGAAGCTCAAAACAGTTTGATAAAGATACAAATATACTCAACAAAAAATTTTGGTAATGTAAAAACAAAGCAATACCTGACAGATATCCGCAAGCGGATGAAAGCATTAGCTGAAAACCCTTCACGTGGAATTATCAGAGCAGACTTAAAAGTCGGATATCACAGTGACTTTATAGGTTCTCATACCATTTACTAAAAAATTCAGCCAACTCATATCGATGTCATAGACGTATTACACCAATCAATGGATCCGACAAAAAATATCAGTGATTAGAATATCTAAAATTAATTCGAATGTCTGCTACCGATGAAGTTACTATAATT
>JAHRVB010000211.1 GCA_019090895.1 Kangiellaceae bacterium | reverse complement strand
GAATTCTAGCTTGTTTTTTATTCATTATGCTGCCCTACTTTTTCTTAGCTTCTTTACGACGGATAACTTCATCCGCGTATTTCACACCTTTGCCTTTATAAGGCTCTGGTGGACGGTAAGCTCGAATGTTTGCTGCTACTTGGCCAATAAGCTGCTTATCAAATCCCTTTACAATGATTTCCGTGTTAGTCGGAGTTTCAATTGTAATACCCTCTGGAATTTCAAACAGAACTGGATGCGAAAAACCTAGCGTAAGGTCGAGTTTTTTGCCTGCCGCTTTCGCTCGGTAACCAACCCCAACCAACTGCAATTTCTTTTCGAAACCGTTAGCAACCCCTTCAACCATATTGCCAACTAATGACCGCATAGTACCAGCCAATGCGTTTCCATTAGATGCACCTTCTTTGGGTGCAAAAACAATCTGATTGTCTTCAACTTTCACAGCTACAGAAGAGTGTATTTCTTGCTGTAGGTCGCCTTTGCTTCCTTTCACAGATAACAATTGACCTTTAAGGTCAACAGTAACACCTGCAGGTAGGACGACTGGACTTTTTGCTACTCTAGACATATCCGTTCTCCCTAAGACACGATACAGAGAACTTCGCCGCCGTGACCGCTTTTGCGTGCTGCTCTATCCGTCATTACTCCAGAAGAAGTTGACACAATAGCAATACCCAAACCGTCTAGTACACGTGGTAGCTCATTAGATTTTTTGTAAATACGAAGGCTTGGTTTACTAACACGTTTGATCATGTCAATAACAGGGCGTCCGTTATGATATTTAAGTTCAACAGATAATTCGGCTTTACCGTCTACCTCTGTTTTCTTAATATCACTAATATACCCTTCATCTTTTAAAACAGTCGCAATAGAAAGTTTTACTTTTGATGAAGGCATTAAAACAATTTTTTTGCCTGCTGATTGTCCATTTCGGATTCTCGTCAGCATATCAGCAATAGGATCTTGCATGCTCATAGATATTCTCCCAACAATTACCAGCTAGCTTTCACTAAACCAGGAACATCGCCTGCCATCGCATGTTCGCGAAGTTTGTTTCGGCTTAAACCGAACTTCCGCAAATAGCCATGTGGACGACCAGTGATAGTACAACGATTACGCCCGCGAACAGGGCTCGCATCGCGAGGTAGCTTTTGCAAAGCTACTTGCGCTTCCCAGCGTTCTTCGTCACTCTTGTTGGCGTCTACGATTGTTGCCTTAAGTACCGCACGCTTTGCAGCATACTTGGCAACTAATTTCGTGCGCTTTTTTTCGCGCTGGACCATAGATACTTTAGCCATTGTTATGCGCCTTTAATCGGGAATCTGAAAGCACTTAATAAAGCACGGCCTTCTTCATCAGTTGTCGCGGAAGTCGTAATAGTAATATCCATACCTCGGATCTTATCTACTTTATCGTAGTCAATCTCTGGAAAGATAATTTGCTCTTTAACGCCCATAGAATAATTTCCACGACCGTCAAACGACTTAGGATTTAAACCACGGAAATCACGAATACGAGGAATAGCAATGGAAACTAAACGTTCCATAAATTCCCACATCCGATCTCCGCGCAATGTTACCTTAGCGCCAATAGGATAGTCATCACGAATCTTGAATCCAGCAATAGATTTGCGGGCTTTAGTGACAACAGGCTTTTGGCCTGAGATAGCTGTTAAGTCATTACATGCGTTCTCTAGAACTTTTTTGTCCCCTACAGCTTCACCCAGACCCATATTCAATGTGATCTTGGTTACCTTAGGGACTTGCATGACAGACTTGTAGTCAAACTTTTCAGTTAAAGCGTTGACAACATCTTGCTTGTAGTAGTCTTGCAGTTTCGCCATTTTAATACACCTAATTTTATAGACAGTTTATGTCAATAAATTAATCGACAAGCTCACCGTTCGATTTAAAAAATCGAACACGCTTGCCATCTTCTTGCGCCTTGAATCCTACTTTGTCTGCTTTACCAGTCTTAGCATTAAACAGTGCAACATTTGAAATATCCAACGCAGCTTCTTTTTCTACGATACCACCTTGGACGCCGGCTTGTGGGTTAGGTTTAACATGTTTTTTCATCATGTTTACGCCTTCAACAACCACTCGACCTTTTTCTTTGATAAGTTTTGTTATTTTCCCACGTTGACCATTACTTTTGCCGGCCAACACGATAACTTCATCACCAGTTTTTAATTTTTGCATTTTGCGTGTCTCCTTAAAGAACTTCAGGTGCTAAAGAAACAATTTTCATAAACTTGTCACCACGAAGTTCGCGAGTAACAGGTCCAAAAATACGTGTTCCTATAGGCTGTAAGTTTGCATTTAGAAGAACCGCTGCGTTTCCATCAAAACGGATCACAGATCCATCAGGACGACGTACGCCTTTTCGGGTTCTAACAACGACAGCGTTCATTACATCGCCCTTCTTCGCTTTACCGCGAGGAATAGCTTCTTTGACACTGACCTTGATCACATCTCCGATTCTTGCGTATCGGCGGTGTGAGCCTCCAAGAACCTTAATACATTGAACTCGACGAGCACCGCTATTATCAGCAACATCGAGTGTTG
>JAHRVB010000210.1 GCA_019090895.1 Kangiellaceae bacterium | reverse complement strand
GCTACTCAGTCTTTCCTGTGGGAGGAGATAAAAAACCACACAATGGCTACAAATGGAGCGATCACCCCATTACAGACCTAGAAGAAGCCAATTCACGCTGGTCAGGAGCTAACAAAGGCGCAGCCGTTGGGATTTTAACAGGGGAACAATCAAGCCTATTGGTTCTGGATGTTGATAATAAAAACGGAGCCGATGGAAGCTTAAGCCTCGGAAAACTTGAATCTGAATACGGATTATTGCCTGATACGTTTACAGTTAGAACGCCAACTGGTGGGTTTCATTACTACTTTAACTATAATAACTGTGGCCTAACTGTAGATGCTGGAATTTTAGAGGGCATCGATTATCGCGGAGCGGGCGGTTACATTTTGGCTGCTGGCTCACTTACCAAAGACGGTTCTTACACAGTAGTAAATGACAGTCCTGTTGCAGATGCACCACCATGGTTAATTGGAGTCCTTAAACGCGATAGTTCAGCATCAAAGAAAAACACTGAGGCATCATCATTCCTCGCAGAAGGAAGCCGCAACACGTCTTTAACTTCAATCGCGGGGGCGATGCGCCGTAAAGGTATGGAGCAAGAGGAAATTGAGGAATGTCTTTTGGCTGTGAATGTCACCTTGTCTGAGCCATTACCAGAGGGGGAGGTGTGTTCTATAGCCAAGAGTGTGGCAAAATATGATCCGTCAGATATATCTGTTTACGCCAATGAACAGGACTTCGCATACAGACTAGCGAAAGAATGGGAGGGACAAGTCAGATACGTCCCAGCGCTGGGCTTTATGATCAATGACAATGATGTTTGGGCGAGAGATGTTGAGGCTTTATCCGTAAAGCGTTTGGTTCAAGACGCAGCGACACAGGCTCAAAATGAATTAGAGAAGATTGCATCCGAACAAAAAGAGGCAAAACAGGCTGGTGCTATAAGGAAAGTAGCGAGAAAACTTAAAACTAAGGCCTTTCAGGAGGGTTGCCGAGATATGGTTAAGTCTCATCCACTTATCTTGACCTTTGTGGATGATCTAGATCATCATAAGGAATTTGTTGGTACGCATGAGGGAATATTGAATATTCACGAGCGTAAGATTGTTGATGATGGAGCTTCTTGTCTGGTAACTAAGCGTTTTAATGTTCTGCATGACTCTAACGCAACATGTCCGCACTTTGATGCGTTTATGGAGCGTATTTTTCCTGATGTTCAAACGCGGTCTTACGTGATGAAAACTTTAGGGTACGCACTATCAGGTGATGCGAACCTTAGGTCATTTTTCATCTGGGTCGGGAGTGGTGCCAATGGGAAAAGCTCATTACTTGAGGCTGTATCACATGTGATGGCTGATTATTCCGTTACACTTGATCCTCAGAGTTTTATCAAAAAAAGTTCGGGCGGTATTGCCAATGACATTGCCTTGCTCCGTGGTTCGCGTCTGTGTGTGACATCAGAGACTTCCGCTGGTGCTGTGCTTGATACAGCTTTAATCAAAAGACTTAGTGGTAATGACACCATCACCGCCCGCTTCCTTCATCAGGAGTATTTCGAGTTTCAGAATGAAGCCGTTATATTCATGGCCTCAAACTTTGTGCCTGTCTTTGATGGTTCGTGTGGGGCGTTCACAGGACGTGTGAATATCGTACCCTTTGGTCAAGTCATACCCAAAGAAGAACGTGACCCAGCGCTACTGGATAAGCTGAAGGCCGAGGGCAGTGGTATTCTGAACCGTTTGCTTGATGCTTATGATGCATACCGAAGCGAAGGGTTGCAGCCTCCAAAGGCTGTAACTGAGGCTACTGAGAAGTTTTGCAGTCAATCGAACCTTATCAAACAGTTCTATGAAGAATGTCTTGATGAGGGAGAGGATCATAAGCTATCAGTTAGCATGCTGTATCACCGCTACTCAAGATGGGCGAGTGAGATGGGGTATAAACCACTATCAGGCAACGTCTTCGCCACAAGCTTTGAGGCCGAGACAGGTATAACTAGAAAGCGTCTTTCAAGCGGCACGTGCTGGGAGGGGATTTCATTCAAGAAACATAATGCAGTAAACCCAATGGGCTTTTAATCAATGATTGGATGATGATGTACCTCCTAGCTTTTATATATATTTTTTTAATTATAAAAAATAACAATAAGAATATAGAGGGGTACATCACACCACGAGGACAACAATATGAACAAAGAAGAGTTAGCCGCCAACGCAGATTGGTCAGGCTTTGAGAAGCGCCCCACATGGGGCACCGTCACCACCAGAGAGCTTGCCGAAATTCTGGGCACATCACACCAGAATGTCGCAAACTGGCACCTCAGAGGGCACCTGCCAGAACCAGAGCCACGCCGTAAAGGCGGTGGGAATAAAAATAGGTGGAAGGTGAGTACGATTAAAAACTGGTTGTGCGGCACGCCCGAAGACGAAACACACTGGGCTTTCATTAATACTCACATGACTGAGGGGTTTGAAAGCATTGAGCAGGCAATTTGGAATGCTGAAAGGTATTGGCGAGTATACCAAGTCGAGAGAACTTAAATTAATAGAATAGAAAAAGAGCCTCAGGTATCAATAAGTATAATTTTCGTTTATTATTTTAATCACCCAATAAAATTGTAGCATTATAATGATAAGAAAAGATTACATAGATGAGATTACTCGCTCCTTAGCTGTTCTTAAAGCTGAGGTGGAGTTGTCTAATCCAAGTAACTTTACGGATATTAACATTCACGCAGAAAATTTTTACCGCGATTTTCTAAATATTCTTTACGACTATCGATTAGAAAATTTAAATGCTGAACAACAAAATACTGCTGGTTGTGACTTAGGAGACGAAAAAAATCGTATAGCCATTCAAGTTACCTCTACTAGCAGTTTACAGAAGACAAAAGATACTGTTATCGCTTTTGTAAAAGCTGAGTTAGATAAAAAATATGACAGACTAATTATTCTTAATATAGTTAAAAAATCTAAACACAGAGAGAGAAAGGTAGGTAAGAAAGGCGGTTTTTTTGATTGATACTCGAAAGGATATTTGGGACAGCACTGATATACTAAGAGATATTAATAATTTAAAACTAGAAAAGCTGGAAAAAGTTCATGGTTTTATAAAGAAACAGCTTCCTGTTCAAATAGATAACAAAAATACTCAAAATACCTCACTTGGGAATAACCCTACCCCTTCTGAAGATAAGCTTCGAATGGAAGCTCAAGAAAGCCAAAAACTAATAAAACAAATAGCAGGTTCTCTGGGTATTAGCCTATCTGACGGTATTGAATTAATTGATACTACGCAAGATAATGGCGGTTACACTACGCAACTTGATGGTGAGATAGATGGTTACCGTGACTTACTTAAAAAGAATCAATCTAAGACAGCCTTAACACTGTTAGAAGCGCTAGAAAAAAGATTGCCTAACAACGTTGATGCAAGAATTATGTATCGTGTTAAAGCGAACATATCTGCCTGCCACTTATACCTAGATAAGGAGGAGATAGCGGGACAAGGCTATTTAGATGCGTATGAAGTATGCCCTGAAGCTCCTAAAGCAGATGCACTCAAGGTTTTGGGCTTAGTTCTGTTGGAGAAAAGCAAGGATGCATTAGAATTTGGAATATCCGCACAAGGCACAACCAAAGACTTAGAGACACTGGTGTCAAACACCATTGTTGCACTAAAAACGTTGCCTGAAGAACAGCAGTCTCTCGATTTTATACCAGACGAACTAGCTGAGAACAAAAATGTTCTTATTTCAAAAATCGATTTTCTACGCTCCATAAATAATAGAGAAGTGTGGAGAGCAGAAGCTAAACGTGTTTATGAGCTTTTTCCTGATACACCTATTTTAAAACGGTTTTATGCGGAAGCAATTCTAGACTGTATATTTGAAGATTGGGATAATGCAGAGGGCTCAATAAATATTAAAGAGCGTATGACGGAAATAAACGTGGCAATTCCAATATTGGAGGGCTGTTGGCAGGAAGCACAAACTTGGGAAAATAAATCCGATGGACTTTACCTTTCACTGGTATCAAATTTATCAAAAATTTACCGTCTTATAGACAGAAATTTAGAGGCTAAAGACATTATTGATGAGGCGTTGCTAAGAGCACCAGACGATAAGTTTTTAATAGAGGAAAGGTTAGCTATAGCTGTCCGTCGTCAAATGATTTGAGACATATAGGTCGAATATGGTCCTGTCTCTTAT
>JAHRVB010000209.1 GCA_019090895.1 Kangiellaceae bacterium | reverse complement strand
TAAGCAAATACAGAAATATAGGTATATTTGCCCATGTAGACGCTGGTAAAACCACGACCACAGAGCGAATTTTGAAGCTTACTGGTAAGATTCATAAGACCGGTGAAGTACATGACGGCGAGTCAACTACTGACTTTATGGAACAAGAAGCTGAGCGTGGTATCACTATCCAGTCGGCTGCTACTACTTGTTTCTGGAAAGATCATCGAATGAATATCATCGATACTCCAGGACATGTTGATTTTACCGTTGAAGTTTACCGCTCATTAAAAGTACTTGACGGAGGTGTTGGTGTTTTCTGTGGAAGTGGTGGTGTTGAGCCTCAGTCAGAAACTAACTGGCGCTATGCGAACGATTCAGAAGTTGCTCGTATAATCTTTGTCAATAAGTTAGACCGCATGGGTGCTGATTTCTTCCGTGTTGTAAAACAAGTGAAAGACGTTTTGGGCGCTAACCCATTGGTTATGACTTTGCCTATCGGTATCGAAGATGATTTTGTCGGTGTGGTTGACGTATTAGAAGGCAAATCTTACGTTTGGGGCGAAACTGGCGCACCAGAAGATTTTAAAATTGGTGATGTGCCTGAAGATATGCTTGAAAAAGTAGCTGAATACCGCGAAATGTTAATAGAAACGGCGCTTGAACAAGACGATGATCTGATGGAAGCCTACTTGGAAGGTGAAGAGCCTTCAATTGCCGAAATTAAGCGTTGTATCCGTGAAGGAACACGTAAATTAGACTTCTTCCCAACATACTGTGGCAGTGCGTTTAAGGATAAAGGGGTACAAAATATACTTGACGCTGTCGTTGATTATCTTCCAGCGCCCACTGAAGTAGATCCACAGCCTTTAACTGACGAAGAAGGTACGCCGACCGGTGAGTTTGCCGTTGTTTCTGCAGATGAACCAGCTAGAGCTTTAGCTTTCAAAATTATGGATGACCGCTTTGGCGCGCTAACTTTTGTTCGTGTCTACTCGGGTGTAATCAACAAAGGTGATACTTTAATCAACTCCTTCACTGGTAAAAGTGAACGGATAGGCCGCATGGTAGAAATGCATGCGGACGAGCGTACTGAATTAAGCCGCGCTCAAGCCGGTGACATTATTGCTATTGTAGGCATGAAAAACGTACAAACAGGCCATACTTTATGTGACCCTAAAAATGTTTGTACCTTAGAGCCTATGGTGTTCCCTGAGCCAGTAATCTCTATTGCGGTAACGCCTAAAGATAAAGGCGGTTCTGAAAAAATGGGAATTGCAATTGGTAAAATGGTCGCAGAAGATCCAACCTTTATTGTTGAATCTGATCAAGAAACTGGTGATACCATCCTTAAGGGAATGGGCGAGCTTCATTTAGATATCAAAGTCGATATCTTGAAACGAACTTATGGTGTTGAGCTTGAAGTCGGTGAACCGCAGGTTGCTTACCGCGAAACTATCACCAATGAAATCGAAGATTCGTATACTCATAAGAAGCAATCAGGTGGATCTGGCCAATTCGGTAAGATTGATTACCGCATCAAGCCTGGCGAACCTGGTACTGGTTTTGTGTTCGCATCTAAAGTGGTTGGTGGTAACGTTCCTAAGGAATTTTGGCCAGCAATCGAAAAAGGCTTTAAAGGCATGATGGGCGAAGGTGTTTTAGCTGGATTCCCTGTGTTGGATGTTGAAATCGAATTATATGATGGTTCATTCCATGCGGTTGACTCCTCTGCGGTAGCCTTTGAAATTGCAGCAAAAGGCGCTTTCCGTCAATCAATTCCTAAGGCCGGCCCCCAGTTAATTGAGCCAATGATGGCAGTTGATGTCTTTACTCCTGATGATCATGTTGGTGATGTCATTGGCGATTTAAACAGACGCCGCGGTATGATCAAAGATCAAGAAGCAGGTGTGACTGGCGTTCGAATTAAAGCTGACGTTCCATTATCTGAAATGTTTGGTTATATCGGAAGCTTACGTACTATGACTTCAGGTCGTGGACAATTCTCAATGGAATTCTCACACTACTTGCCTTGTCCTAACAGCGTTGCTGAAAAGGTCATTGCAGAAGTTAAAGAACGAAACGCTAAAAAATAAAACCTAGTCGTTTTAAAAAGCCCTGATTGTGAAAACAATCAGGGCTTTTTCGTTTTGACTGAAACATTACTTACACGAATCACTTTTATTAATTTTACAAATTTCTATCACCGAATTTAGAACAGCATCGAGCTCGCTGTCCCTAGGGTATCCGAGTCCAATCAATCGAGTGAAACGCATTCCCTTTATTGGTAATAACACGAGTTGTTGGGTATTAAAAAAACTTGGATGATTTGGCACTATGGCAGCACCTACCCCTGCGGCAACAAGCTCCACAGCATATTCCACAGTTTTAACGCGTGCTCGATTGTTCATTTTGATCCCCAACGGAGCAATAACATTCATCAGTGTACGTGTAACGAAACTTGGCCCCCTCAAGATAAAATTTAGTCCATCTAGATCTTCATAATCGAGTTCCTTCTTAAAGGATAGTGGGTGCCCTGGCGGCAAGGCCATCATAAATTCATCTTTCCAAAATGGCATAAAAACTTCATTGGGCTTGCACATATTTTCAGAAATGATTCGAGCCTCACATTGGCGTTTTTCTGAATCAACTAATGTAAGTTCTAACCCATCGACTGAATCTATAATTTCCTTCAATAAGTGACTCATTCGAGAAGCACCAAGAGCAGGGACAACACCGAGTTTAAATGGTTTAACTGTCGATTTCTTTTGGAAAACTTGCTTAATTGAACGAGCCTGACCAGTTAACTGTTGTGACAATGGGTAGAGTCTATGCCCACCGTCAGTCGGCGTTACTCCTCTTGCGTGCCTAACAAATAATGGCTCTCCTAAGAAACCCTCTAAATTTTGAATGGCGGCAGAAATAGACGGTTGCGAAACAAAACAATGCTTCGCGGCAGCGCTAATACTCTCAAATTCATAGGTTGATTCGAAATACCTTAATTCTCTTAGATCCACTGAAATTAGCCTTTAATAAATTTAATGAGTGAACAGGAGTTTACCTTAAATTGATAGGTTAGCTAAAGCTTTGACCTATATCATTTATACATAAACAATATTATTCCTTTATCGCTAATAACTTTATAGTAGCGCCGAAAATTCCCCCCAGACTAATAAGTGAGAAAACCCGAATGTTCGAATCCAGGCGTATCGAATCCTGCACAAATTTAGCCAATAGCATAGAGTCTACTTTTGAAAGCATGTGGCAAGATTACCTCGCTCTAAATCCACAGGCGCAGACGATTTATGATCTATTTAGTCGAGAAAATAATGTTGTTAACGATCATGTCGCTTTTAGGACCTATGGTATCGACGGTATTCGAGTAGAAGATATTGCCCAGCCATTATTAGCCGCTGGTTACCAAGAGATGGAATCTTATCAGTTCGAACAAAAGAAGCTGAGAGCAAAGCATTACCAGCACCCGACAATGCCATTAGTATTTATTAGCGAACTTATTATCGAGGAGTTTTCCTCAGAATTACAGTCCATAGTTCGTCAGCTGGTCCACCAGATTCAACCTGCCGAGGTTAACGCTACACACTTCCTGTATTCCGGTCGTCCTTGGGAACTAAGTAGTAATATTTATAACAGACTATTAGAAGAAAGCGAGTATGCAGCATGGGTTGCAGCGTTTGGTTATCGCCCAAATCATTTTACAGTTTCGATAAATCATCTCGACCAATTTTCTACAATTCAAGAAGTTAATCTCTTTTTAAAAGAAAATGGCTTTAAGCTAAATACTTCAGGTGGTGAAGTCAAAGGTTCGGAAGTAGACTTTCTTGAGCAATCTTCGACCATCGCTAATTCTACCAATGTTGAATTTGTCGATATGACACTTTCAATACCAAGTTGCTTTTATGAATTTGCATTAAGACATCCGACTTCCTCTGGTGAGATCTTTAAAGGATTTGTAGCTTCTTCTGCCGACAAAATATTCGAAAGTACAGATACTCGCGCCGCTTAAAAAACGTCTAAAAAGGGCTGTATCTGGAAACGGCCAAATTAGAATTTTCATTACTTGAAATCTAATCTGGTCATCGATGCGACGACTCGTTTTAAAGTGCTATAATCCCTTTTTATCAACTGCATATAACAATAATCATGTCAGACAAAATTCAGCGGTTTATTTTTGATAGCTTTGGAATTCGAGGCGAATTTGTTCATTTAGAGAACGCTTCGGCTCGAATGTTAGAAAACCATAGCTATCCGCCAATCATTGCCGATTTATTACAGCAGGTCGCTGCAGTCACCATATTGATGACAACTACCTTGAAGTTTGAGGGAAAAATGTCGGTACAGTTGCAAACACCCGACAGGCTAAAATTACTCGTTGTTCAAGCAAATCATCGACTGGGATTCAGAGGTATCGCTCGTTACGACGAATCGTATGATTATTCAAACATGAATTTTGAAGAGCTCGCAAAAGCAGGCACACTCTCGATAACGATAGAACCTAAAAAAGGAAAACGCTATCAAGGTGTTGTGGAACTAAAAGAAAATACTTTCGCAAAATGCATCGAAAATTATTTCAATCAATCGGAACAACTAAAAACACGGATATGGTTATTCAATAACGAACACCAAGTAAAAGGATTGATGCTACAAGCTTTACCGGATATGTTAAGTCAGGACTCTTTCGATCATTTAGTCTTTTTGGCGGAGACACTCACTGAAGAAGAGTGCTTAGCAATCGAGCCTGATATTTTACTTAATCGTTTATTCCATCAAGAAAGCGTCAAAGACCTACTGACTCAAGATATTAAATTTCAATGCGGATGTAGCCGCAAGAAAATGCTTGATTCAGTCGCACTTTTTCCTGAAGATGAGATCGAGAGTTTAATTGCCCAAAAGGGCAAAGTATCTGTTAAATGCGAGTTTTGTTTATCGAAGTTCGCTTTCAATCAATTGCAAATTAAGGAACACCAGGCGATAACCGGTAATCAAACTCAACATTAATACCCAGACACTTTAATTGCCAAAAATCATTTGCGAATAACAGTATCTTTGCGCGCATTAGCTTCTTTGTTAACTAAGAAATTAATTACTTTGAATATATCGTCGGAGCCTCCGGCCCGCATAGGGTCTACTCTATATTTTCCCGCGACAATAAATTCCGGAACACTCGCTAAACTGAATTCCTTGGTGAGTGCTTCAGCTTGATTTACTCGATTAAGAATTTTTTTGCTTGAAAAAACTTCTAAAAACCTGTCTTTGGAAACTCCATAACTTTGGAAAAAATGTGCTAATTCTTCTTTATTGCTTAATTTTTGTTGATTAATAACGATTGCTTCAAACAATGGTAAATGAATAAGATGCTCAATCTGTAGCTCGATGGCAGTATAATAAGTCTGAGCATAAAGTCTCATTGCCTTACTCCAAACTGCATGGAAATATCTAAATTCAACTTTGTGTCTATTCTCAGACTTCCATTCTTGGGTTGCAGGATAAATGCCATAACAATGCCCACAACCAAACGAAAAAGCGGCTACAACCTCTACTTTATTAGTGTTTAATAGGGGCTTTGGTGCATTTAATAGAACATAATGTATGCCTTCTTTGAAGGGTTCACTATCAGGCTCAGTTGTTTCTGCCTGCTCGACTAAGTATTTAGTTTCAGGCTTTTTATTAATTAGTTTCGCCGAAATCAATTTTAACGTCGGAATGGGCACATTTTTATGTGCACCTACTTCGATCGTTTCACTACGAGAAACAGCTTCTAGCAAATCAAGTCCTTCAACAACTCGACCGAAAACGCTGTATCCTTGTTCACCAATCGAATAATCGAGTTTCGAATTATCTTTAAGATTGATGAAGAACTGCGAGGTCGCGCTATCAGGTGAGGACTTACGTCCCATCGAAACCGTCCCTTTTATGTTGGTTAATCCGTTATCCGATTCGTTGACAATAGGCGGTCTAGTAAGCTTAAGTACCATTTCATCGGTAAATCCTCCACCTTGAACGATAGTGCCAGGCAGCACACGATGAAAAATAGTATCGTTGTAGAATCCAGACTTGATATAGGAGATGAAATTAGTAACTGATATCGGTGACTTCTTTGGATAGAGCTCAATCTTTATGTTTCCTTGATTAGTCTTAAGTAACACTAATTGCTTCTCTAATTGAATCGCTTCTTGATTTGATACGGAGCCTTCAAAAGGTAGTTCTCCTCCTATTAATACATAGGTCACTAAAATAACTGCCGCACACAATCCGAGTGATGTTAACGCCTTTTTCATAATTCATTTCTTTCCGTAATAATGGCTTTTCAGATTAATCTTACTTCGACTTTATAGGTAAGTTAATTACTTGTATTTGATTACCGCTGAATTTGAGTTTCAGCTCTACACTACCACCTGACTTTATGTTCGTTTTCGGACCGATCAGCATTAGGTGTTTTCCACCAGGAGCAAGTTTGACTTTACCGTTTGCGGCGATTTCTAGTGAATCAATTTCTGACATTTTCATTAACCCATTGATATGAGTCATTTGATGAATTTCTACTTTATCGTAAGATTCAGTCGAAATAGATTCAAGTATCTGACTCTTTTCGCTAACGTTAACCAAAGTGAAGTAACCAGCATGAGTGTTTGATTCAACAATGGGCTCTCGAACCCAAGCATTCATAATAGCGACAATATCTTCTTGCTCGTTTGTCTCTGTATGCTGGGAGCTGAAGACTTTCCCTGAGTTAGGGCTGAGACGCGCAGTTTCTGATTCGATGTGTGTAAGTATATCAATGGCCTCATTTTGAGTAAGTCGCATATTTGGCATTGCCACACGATTATACTTTTTATAAAGCGCCATCGCTATTGGGTCCTTCTTAGCAAGCATTTGGTCTGGGGCTTTTAACCAATCAAAAAGCCATTGTTTATCTCTCAGCCTTGTCACCCCGAGTAAATCGGGCCCGACAGCTCCCGGCAGTTCGTTTCCTGTCACTGTATGACAAATTGCACAACGTGTTCTAAATAGTTGCTCGCCTTGGCTAATGTTTCGTAGCTTAGGTGCATCAGCATAATCTCTTTCATCTTGTGGCGACTTCCAACCATCTAACCAATTTCCAAGCTGATCGGCCAACACATAAGGATTTTCAAATGGCGATCGTTTCATCCAACGACTCGTTTTCTGATTTCCGACAATCATACTAACATTGTGATTGTTCGATCCTTCTTTCAATTCTTCTATGTAAAGACCTAATTTTCTACGTATTGTTATAATCTCTTGCTCATTACCGGTTAAAAAGTCCCACTTGGCACCAAATTTCGAACGGTATTCTTTTAATTTTTCTGGCGTATCAACTTCAGGGTCAATAGTAATTGAATAAATGAAGACATCTTTCCCGATTCTATCTCCCATTATATTTTGTACTTTAACTAATTGAGCAGTTTCAAGAGGACAGGAGTCAGGACAAGTTGTATAAATAAAATTTATCGCTACTATTTTATCCTTTAATAAATCATCGAAAAATTTAACCTTTTTACCATTATGGTCTGTCAAAGTGAAATTCGGAAAATAATCGGCTCCCCAAACTCCCTTAGAAAGAACGTCTTGATTGATGATAAAGAATAGAATAAATACCAACGGCAACTTAACAATATTTCTCATACTTTGTCCTTTCATTAAAAAAGAGTTTATTCTTTAACAGTCCTTAGTAGACAGCAAAAAATCCGTAGTGAACCATTGGTTCACTACGGATTGATGGGCTAACTCACTTCAATAGAAGTTAGAATTTTCCTGCGTTACGAACATCGTGAATAACACGATCAATCGTCATCGGTGTAGGACAATTAACAACGTGCGGAGAAGTTAGATTCTCAAAGTTGTAGTTATTTGACCCCATATTAGGTGGAGGTGGGAATTCTAAAACCTCCAACTTACCTTCGGCACGTAATTCCTTAATTCGATCAAGTCCCCTTACAACTTCTGAAGCGGGCTCTAACCAATGCGCGAATCCGATATGCCACATTGGGCTATAGTCATCTTCAGGCATGAAGTAAGAAGGTACACCTACTTGGCTTCCGAACGGACCACCACCTAATATACCATTACCATCGGAAGGTGTTGGTGGGTAGCTAGGTCGTATCGGTGCTGGCGGTATAAACTGAATCAATGGTACCGCTGCTCCAGCTAAATGAGCATGCTTAGGAACATAAGGTACACCCATTGCTCGCGCAGGACCAAATGGGAAGGTATCCAATACTATGTAGTAAGGCAGGTAATCACCTTCCGCAGACCAAGATTTGTGAAGCTTAAATCCAACAGAAGGATTTTCACTTTCAGTATCCATAGTTACTACGTGCCCAGATTCATGCAATCCACCCCAAACATTACCGTTATAAAGGCAGCTAGTGTTAGCTGGTAAATCAGGAAAGCTTACGCAAGATTC
>JAHRVB010000208.1 GCA_019090895.1 Kangiellaceae bacterium | reverse complement strand
TATTCTCAACCCTAAGTGACTAGCGAATGGGGTAAAATCTTTATCAGCTTGCAATAAAGAAATTTGATGCTCAATGCAGTAGGTGGCTATGATCACGTCTATAGTTTTTCTGATAGTAAGGCCTTTTCTTCTTAATATCCGAAAATTATCAGCGCTCTTAACTGCAATATCTTCATCTAATAAATTGTGTACATCAAACGAAGTAAGTAAATCTTTAGCCGTGTCGAAATCTTTGTCACTTTTAAAGCCTTGCAATACCTCCGTAAGAATTAAATCTCCAATGATGAGATCTTCTCTTCCAAGTGCGACTTCAAGATATTCGGTAGCTTCAGTTGAATTTCCATTGAAATAATCTATCCAAACTGAAGAATCTACTAAAATCAATTGTCAGTTCTCATTTCGTTTAGATCGCCTTCCCAATTCAATTTTCCTCGAAAATTCTTGATGTTTTCTTGTTTTTTTAACTTAATCAATATCTTAAGACCTTCAGCTACAGCCTCCCGCTTCGTACTTAGGCCGCTAAACTTGAGAGCATCAGTCATTAATTGGTCATCTATTACAATATTAGTTCTCATATAAGTTCCGTGTGTATGTGATTGGCTATTTATACACATTGTAGGCGTATGTAACAAGTAGGTCAAGTTGATGCTAGAATCAGCACAACTTACCAAAGCGTTAATTGCCTAAATACTTGCCAAATCAAGAGTGATAGAATAGTATCACTTTATGAAAGTAGAATTAGTAACCACCTTAAAACGACAAGCCACTAAAATCCTCTCAGATCTACATGAGTCTAAGGAACCTGTGCTGATAACTGAGCACGGTCAACCTTCTGCATATCTTGTGGATGTTGATGACTATGAAATGATGCAAAATCGTATGAGCATTCTCGAAGGAATAGCTCGCGGAGAAACCGCAGTTATAGAGGGTCGTACATTTTCAAATACTCAGGCCAAAGAGAAAATGAGCCGATGGCTCGAATAGTTTGGACCGAACCGGCCTTACGAGATCTTGATGAAATCGCTGAATATATAGCACTCGATAAATACTCTGCTGCCAAGAATCTAGTTGAGCAGGTTTTTGCAAGAGTAGATCAACTTCAAGAATTTCCTGAGTCAGGCAGAAAACCACCTGAACTACCCAAGAATTCCCGTTATTATGAAGTCATCGTTGGCCCGTGTCGCATTTTCTATAGAATTGACGATAACAAATTGTATGTTTTATATATTATGCGTAGTGAAAGGCATTTGCGGAAGTTTATTCTCGATGAACGTTAAATAACCAGCAATTAACAAATCGCAGGAAATCGAGATGCAAGAAAACACATTCGATTCAGCTAGGCGTTAAATACTATGTGGGCATTGCATGAAAATTAAAATATTAGTCGTCTTGTTTTTGGCATCTGTCTGCCTATCAATGCAGAAATGATCAAGCTTTATAAAAACCAAAATAAGACAGTCAGATAACAAAACTCCGAAAATCTGCTTCGTCCAAAACAGCACCTTCAACGATTCAAAAACAACTGACTCGAATTTCACAAAATTGCATACTTTGAGAGAAACGGCATTAATAAATAGAAAAGCAGGATTGAGGAAATCCCCAAGGTAGAAATAAAGGTAGATAGGAATAAAGAAGAGTTGTGTTTAGCTAACTGGCTTTTTCATAAAGCAACTTTGCGGCAGTCACACCTTTCAAACATCGCTTTTTAGCTTGGTGGCATGCTCTCTAATTTGCTCAATGGGTCCGATGACATGACAATAGTATTTCCCAAAGTTCTCGACTTGCTTGAGCCAATGATTCGGCTGCAAGTTATGCGGTGAGAATAGTTAATCCTTGAAATGATTCGAATCCAAAGTGTGAGCCATACTATCTGTTAATTCAATTGGTGAATCATGAGTATGGTCTTACGAAATTGACGCTTGAATCTGTGAGAGTTTGGCTATAATCTGGCTGTCTGTTAATCTTCTTACGGTTAATCCATCAGCATTAGATGATCCTAATAGTCCTATTGCAGGCATGCCGGTGCTAGAAGTTTGGAATGCTAATCATGTAATTGCGTTTAAACGTTCTATGAACCCAAGTTATGCCGGCGTTCAAAACCCGCTGTTTTTTAAAGACAATACCAGTATGTTATTTGGTGATGCCAAAGCCAGTGTAGATAATATTGTCAAAGCGCTTTAGCGACTTTGACAATATCTTGACTGGTTAAAGCTGTCGCTGTCTGCGACTTAAATAAAAAAAGGTGGCTATAAAATGCGCAAACTTATCCGATTATTTTTTTACTCCTAAAATTCTATTCGTCTGCGCATTACTTTTTCTAAAATATCTTTATCGTTATTCTATCAGAGCGACTGGGTTACTCTGCAAATGAAAAAAGCCCTATTAAATAATAACAGAGCTGTTAAAAACATTTAGAGCGGACCTAACAGACATTAGCTATTAATCAAAAATAAATAAAGCACGGTTTACCACTAAAATGAATAAGTTAGTGTAACAGTACCATTTAGCGGTGCTCCATAATATCCAACATTATACAAACTGTTTATGTATTTTTCGTCAGTTAAGTTTTTGATGTTCGCTTGAATTTTAGTATCAGCGTTAATATGCCAACGAGCATAAGCATTAACCAATAAATACCCATCTTGCTTAATATTGTATTCCGTATTTTTAATATCCGACTGCCATTTACCACCAATACCAATATTTATATTTGAATATTGTGGTAACTGATAATCCAAACTAAAATTTAAGGAATTTCTCGGTGACCATAATCGGGTATTTTCCCCTGCGTCGTCCTTAATATCTATTTTGGTAAAACCGATTACCGCATTTAAGTTTTCTGAAAGCTGACCGACAACCTCGATTTCAATCCCTTGTGAATCTACATTAGTTCCTTGGTAATAAGAGCGACCATCAGACGGTCTTATTCCAGCATATTCTGATAAATTTTCTTGCTCCGCAGTGAAATAAGCAAATGTCGTTAATAAATCACCATCTAACCACCTTGCTTTTGCTCCAGCTTCGAAATTAATTCCTTTGGTTGGATCTAAGAAATAACCATCAAAGTCATACTGCTCTTGCGGTTGGTATATATCAGAATAACTAATGTACGTGTTTATATCTTGAGTAATGGAATAGGTTATTCCGACATAGGGACTAATTTCGCTTTCATCATTTTCTATTACTACTCCACTGTTTAAACCTTCTCGAGTGAAGTCTATAGCGTTAAAACCCGCAACGACAAATAGCGATTCGCTTAAATTAATCTTTGTTGAACCAAAAAAACGTTTTAACGATACATCGATATTTGAGTAAAGCGTCCGCTCTCCCCATAGTGGCTCTGGGATTGCATCCATTGAGTATGGAAAGGCTGGTGTTGCACCAAAACCTGATAATGCAGCGCGATTGTATGATAGGTTAGTGCTATTAGAGTCACTGATTCCTAAATTTAATTCATGCTGTAACCCGAATAGAGAATATTCGCCATATAGGCTAATATCAAATAAATCAGCGTCAAACTCATCTTCATAATTGCCAGGCCATCCAGATAACCCCAACCCCGTATCTTGGTCAATGGCTCCATAAACATAGAATAACTTCGAAGGGTCTTCAGATTTTTGCTTATTGTAGGTAACCTTAATTTCCCAGTCTTTTAAGACCTGCGTGTATTCAATAAACCCACTTTGATTTTCTGTATCCCATTGAGTCCATTGTTGCGCCGTACTCGCACTAGTATCAAACTCAGCTTGAGTGCCATCAGAGTAATTTAAAACTAAGCCACCCCATAGGTTTCCGTTTGAATTTGCATCCTGATAGGAATATCCGAGAGTCAAAGTAGAATGATTTGTTAGCTGTCCATCAACAACACCATAAACAAAGCTTCTATCATTGCTTAGGCCTTTCAAGTGACTTTCAGAATCTTCGGCAACCGCAATGATTCTAGCCGCCCAGCTGCCACTTCCAGTTATTAATGCAGAGTAATCGGCTTGGACTCGCTTTTGGTTATATGACCCTAAAGAAATACCAACTTCGCCCTCATTCTTATTGGTTGGGCGCTTTCGTATGTAATTGATCGTTCCAGCGGCGTTACCGACTCCCGTAAGCAACCCATTGGCTCCTCGGATTACTTCAATCTCTTTAAAACCGTAAGATTCCATGGTCCCCGTTACAATCCCCCAATTATTAGGCATTCCAACACCATCGATTTGAGTATTTTTAATATCAAATCCTCGAGAAGTATAGTTGGTTCTATTTGTTTCCCATTCTTCAACAGTCAACCCTGTGGCTAATTTCAATGCATCATTTAAATTGTTTGCAGCGAAGCTCTCTATCAGATCGTCTGAAATTACGCTTATAGACTGTGGGGTCTCGTTAATTTCCATATTTAAGCCAGTAGCTCCCTTACTGCTACGGTCTAAACGAACGCCAACAATATACAATTTTTCTCCTTCTTCTAATGCCTCTGATTCAGTGGTCTGCTGTACAGACTCTTGTGCTAAAGCGGGAAACCCTGATACGAATAAGGCGACAGCTAAGGCAAATGGACCTTTGATTTTCATTTGTACTCTCTATTAAATCTATGTTTGTGATTATGTGGTGCGCATTATATAATCCTA
>JAHRVB010000207.1 GCA_019090895.1 Kangiellaceae bacterium | reverse complement strand
AGATCTACACTTCTAGCTTCGTCGGCAGCGTCAGATGTGTATAAGAGACAGATTGAGGGGTGACAACTAGCCTGACACAGAGGGATGGCTGCAAAGAACTGAGGTCTTATATTCCTGTATGGCTTCCCTTTGGTTACTGGACTAGCCTAGTAAAAACCAACCCTAACATATCAATAATTGAATGTTTACGAATGTGGTTTAAGGGGATGAGTGAGGAAAAACTATGGAAACTTGTGGAATCTGCATTCTCTGACAATCGACTCTTATTGCTGGTTGATGGGCTTGACGAGTGGAGCGATGAACAAACAGCCACAGTCTGCTTTCAAAAGCTTTCTGTGTTTGTTTCAACAAATGACGTAACTACTATTCTTTCAACTAGGCAAAGCGGTCTCGATAAATTCCCTATTGATCACAACGAATTTTCCGTTGGATATCTCGCAGGGTTATCTGACAACCAACAGGAGCGCTTAGTAAGAGCCTGTATAAGCTATCGACTTCAAAGAGATTCAAACCATGACAGCTCTATAGTTTCTGCTGAAATTGACAAGCAAATTCAAGAGATGCTTGTTGAAATTTCTGCAAATAAGGATTTAGGTGAGCTTTCTTCTGTTCCTTTACTGCTCTACATGCTCATCCACCTAAAAACCAAGAACATATCATTGCCACATAGTCGTTTTTCTGTATACAAGGAATTAGTCAATGATTTAGTGCGCGTCCACCCTAAAAGAAGAAAAACAGCTGCAAATGTTATCAACTTTCATTCAGATTTTAATGAAAATGAAGTTTTAAACATTCTTAGCAAATTGGCTTTCAATACACAGTCATCCTTTTCGCATGGGGAAGTTCCTTTAGATGCTGCCGAAGATGCAATAAAGTCATATCTAATGGATGGAAATAGACCTTTTGGGTTCGCAGAAAGAGAGGCGATATCAGCTTCAGAAAGATTAATAGAGATAGCTGAAGATGAAGTTGGCATATTGGTTAAAACAAGCAGGGATGAGCTGGTTTTCTTTCACCGAAGTTTCCAAGAATTTTTAGCTTCCAGCTATATTGCCAACGAGCCGCAAAAAATTCAAGAAGAAGTTATTAGCAGACATGCGCTTGATCTCCAGTGGCGCGATGTAATTATCGGTGTGTTTTCCCTTATATCGAAGGGAGAAGATATAGAAAACCTAATTAACCTAATATCTTCCTTGCATTCTAATGATTTTGAAAAAATGTATATCGAAACTTTGCTAGCAGAAATAGCGTTCGGTGACACTGCCTGCTCTTCAATAATTGCAAAAAATATTGCTGATACAACATATAAAATCATCGAAGAATCCACTTATTTCCAACACTCTAAACAGTTACTTGATATAGCACTTTCCGGCTTTCGCTCCAATAAAATCCAATCAGACTTGAAAAACAGAATTAATAAATGGACCCCTGCAAACAAGTCATGGCTAACAGATATATTTGATAGCATAAAACAAAAGTGGCCAAATGATGAGCTAACAATGTCGTTCCTTTTATGGGGGCTTAAATCAGATAGTGGATATTCACGGAATAGGCGCTCTGCGACCCTTGCAATCTCGTCGGTTTTTTCTGGTGAAGAAAAGTGTCTATCTGAAATCGCAAAGTTAGCCAAATCTACATTAGACAGGAATGTAAGGCTTGCTTGTACAGAGGCAGCGATTAGGGGCTGGCATGACTCTAAAATAACTAAAATCATGGTAAACAGTCTCTCAAAATCTTCAGATCAAGCAGCGCAATTGCTTGGCATTTTATACAGGGCGCATGGAGGCAACA
Organism: Kangiellaceae bacterium; assembly: GCA_019090895.1. Classification (GTDB taxonomy): domain Bacteria; phylum Pseudomonadota; class Gammaproteobacteria; order Enterobacterales; family Kangiellaceae. Next base: position 2,471 of record JAHRVB010000207.1, on the reverse strand, counting down.
CATCTGATAAGGACCGAGATTTTGTTCTTAAATGCACATCAGGCTCTTCAAGGCTTGACCATACTTGGAATGATATTGCTACGGAAATTTTGTGCAAAGGCTACCCTAATGACCCAATTGTAAGAGAAGCTTGTATCAATCGCCTTTTTCATCATAGTCCTGATTTTGAAATAGCCGTTGCCGAGAGCGTTTTATTAACTTGTTTTGCCTCAGACCCTATTGTTTTACCTCACCTAATAAAAGATTTTTCGCAAGATCACCCTATATGTATCATGCAATTCTCCTGTGGTGATCCATGGAGTTACTTAAAAGCTGCAGCTGAGATCTCTAGCGAATTAAAGGTCGCAATAAAGGGCTGGATAATAAACCGTGATCGCATTCATGTTCAGTCTTATTTCTTTTTAGATGACGATGAGGGAAAGAATTTTCTGATCCAAAAATTATTAAATGATCCCATGCCTTATAGGGCAGGCGAACAACTTATCAATCACTGGGGGCTAGAAGACAATGATGTTAGTACGGCATTTAACAAGCTTATAAAAAAAGGGGCCTTTAAGGCATCCCAAATAGCTCCTTTATACCCAGCTATATTTAAAGATAAAGATGAATGCTTTCAGAAACTACTGCGACTTATTAAATCCAGATCTAAGAAGAAGATTAGATATGACTTGATTCAAACCGCAATTTTCAATATCGCCACCAAAAACCAACTAACTGAAGCATACAATCTATTTGCTTCTTTAGAGTGTAATAATGACGTCTCGGAAAAAGGCTATATGCTTCTCCGTTTCGGCCATTATTTAACGAATAGTGATATCCGAGAAACGGCTAAAAATAACTTAAAAATTAGGGATGGGAATGTTTCTCTAGTTGCTTCCATTTTTCATGACGACCTTGAAATTCGCTCGCGTTTAGTCGAAAGCCAGACAACTCTCGATGCTCCTATGAGGCTTTCAATAGCCGAGTATTTTTCTAAAAATAACAGGGATGAATTTTCTTTACAGGTTATCAGTAAGTATGACAATGAAGTTGACTCAGAGACGAAAGTTCAATCTGCAATTGCTTACTATACATCGCCACTTTATGCTCACACCAATCGATTAAATGAAAAATTAGAGCGCTTAGCATCGGATATCATTGTGGGAGGCCCTGATCATGAGGAGAGGCGCCAGGCTGCATTTTGTGGATTTGTTGCACTCGAAGAAGCTCATAGAGTTCTTGAAATCAATGACCCGTGGGGAAAAGAAAATATTGTTAAGCTATCTTCTCTTAGTGGTATTCGGAAAAATGAAGTTTTCTTACGATATGTTGCCGAAAATTGGACTTATTTGGCGATGATATTTAAGGACGATATATATAGCATTGTTTTAGGGAGTGATAACAAATCTGTTGAACTTCTCGCCTGTATTGCGCCATATATCAATAGTGAAACAAAGTTTATTAATGAATTTAGAGACATGCTATTAGCTCACGAAGGTGATGTAGGAGATAGGGTTTTATTGTCAGCTTCTTCGCTTATTCAGCAGCATGAAAAATTGCTGATTATGTGTTTGCGATCTATTGGTTGCTATATCGATGATAAAAGTAAAAATGATGGAAATAGGAGAAACAGCCTAATAGCTCTCAATATACTTGAACATCAATTCGATAACCATGATTTTGCTAAATCTACTTTAGATAGACTGGCTGAAGAAGGTCGCTCCTCCCCCGACAAGCTATACGCAGCACACAACGCTATAGGCTATACCGATTGCGAGTTTGCTCGTAATTACATAAAGGAGTCAAAGGGTAAGCTTGTGTGGTTACCAGCTGCATTCATGAGTCTTTCAAATACAATAGGTGCCAAAAATAAAGTATCAGAAATTCTTAAAATGACTTCTCACGTTAGCCAGGCCAAGAATAATTATTCAAGCTACTTTATTTCGCATGTATCCAAAATGATCGCCAATGAAGAATCGTTATACCGCGAAATAGTCCGAGAATATAAAGCAACAAAATCTACAGTAGCTAAATTGTCTCTTTTAATATTTGCCTTTAATGCAAAAGGATTAGATGGGTTTGTACTCAAAGCTGCTAGCGAGCTATATGAACGTCAAAAAAGAAAACGCTTTCCTGATTTGGTTTTTGATATCTCTATTGGCGAAGCAGTTCCTTTAACTTATTCGCTTACTCGCATCCTTTATAACAACAAATATTAACCATTCAGCTAGGTTACAACAGGCTATGCCGCCTAGTAAATATGAAATGCTGTATGACCAACAAACCGAGTCAAACAATTCCGCCTGACCTAAATAAAACTTCCTCCGGAAAATCCGGGGGATTCAATGTTACGTCTCCAGTAGAATTTGGATCGATCCATTTAACAGTAAACCTCTAACCATCGCTCGCGATCTCGGCGTGGATCATATAATACCCCTTGAATGAGCTAGTAATCATGGCGGATGTACATGAACAGGCAGCTTAGAAATATT
>JAHRVB010000206.1 GCA_019090895.1 Kangiellaceae bacterium | reverse complement strand
GCGCTCCGCATCGGGTCGTTAGCTCAGCCGGTAGAGCAGTTGACTTTTAATCAATTGGTCGGGCGTTCGAATCGCCCACGACCCACCATCTCGATACAAAAAAGGCTTCCTCAAAGGAAGCCTTTTTTGTTTTTGGCGTTTGAAACCCTGTGTTAAAAGACGCACAGACGAATTGGTCTGTGACTAAAGCGTGACTTTCTTTGTGGCTCATCTCGCGAACATCCTAGTGAATCTCTAAAATTTATCATAGTATTTGCCCTAAAAGCTGACCCAAGAAATGCTGCTTATAGGAGAACTAATGAGCGACTATAAATATTTTACAAGCTACACGTTTATTCCTTCCCATATCGTCGCTTTGCACTATCAATGGCCTTATCCATTCGCGATGATGATAGAGCGTTGAAGTAAAGTAATTTCGTTTTACGGCCTCCTTATAAGCGTTCGTATTATAAGGATTTTAGCCCTAAGCCGGCTTATACTCTTTGGTTCGTTGACCAATATCTATGGGAAAGCTTGATAAATAATAGCTCGCGTTGTTCATTGTTGTACTAGAATTAACCAAGGAATCGAATGATCAGCATTAAATTTCGAGTTTAACAAGTTGTTATTTCGGGGTAACTTGCTAAGCTTTTATACAGAATAAATGTTGTCTTAAATAATTATGGACATATTCTATGAGTATCAATAACGCTACAGCATTGATAGAAGGAAACACCTTTACCGCACTTCTAACAAATATCGAAAGTAAAATGAAAACCATTTCCATCGTTACTAAATCTTCCAAGAGATTGATTTATGACTCAAATGCTGAATTGGATAGATTGAGCGCCTTAGGCCCGCTTTCAGAAGATCAGAGAGAGATTATTGCTCAATGTCGTGATGCTAACGAAATCAACATCAAACTCCTAGAGTGCCTTATTAAAGAAGAGTATGCAGTATCTGATGCTGTCAATGACCTGCCCCACTAGGTGGCGTTCTAAAACTGATTCAGACTTACTCGCTTCCTAGAAGACTTTTCTTGCCCTTGAATCACTTTATCAGAATGTTTTATTAATTTATCTCAGATCCACAGATTCAACCAGCCTAATATTAAGATATAATCGCCGCTACTTGGATGAAATAAGGTTATTGATATGATTTCGAATGAGGCTAAGAAGGCGATATTACCGCTCATACTCGTACTTAATATGATTTGCAGCTTATCTTCCTCAGCTGATACAGACTCTGAGTCTAAAGCGATAAGCCGAGAGCTTGTGCAGTCATTTCTTGATACTTCAGCGAATATTTCAAATCTTACCGGTCAATTTCCTGAACTCCAAAATTTTTCTGGTGGAAATCAACTCGGTAATTCCGCTGAGTTAGTTGAGTTCTTACAAAAATCAGCAGCTTTTCCTGATATTAAAGCTATTCTGGTTCGTTCCCAGTTTACTTCGCTTTTTGAATTGTTTAGTTTTTCACAAAGAATGATGGCGATGAAGCTTCATCTACAACTTAAATCCTCAGAAGTAGCCTCAATATTCCAAACTGTTAAGATCTTGAAAGCAAATTTGAACAGTATGAAAGCAAACCACGCATCTGAAGAGATCATTGCTAAGGCTGAAGCTTTAGTCGAAGAACAGTCTAAGAAAGCCGATAATTTACAACAGGTTATAGATACTCTTGTTCCCAGCGACCAATCGTTTGTTGAGCAAAATGAAGACTGGTTTATTGCGATATTAAATCGGTGAGTTTCTTTAACTCAAATGATTTTATCAATATAAAGATCAAAAACTCTGCTATCTAACGGCTCGTAATTAATCGACTAACTGTTACAGTGGATATTCCGGCTCGTTTTACTTGATCAACAACGTCAACCAATATTCCCGTTCCCGCTGTTTCGTGGACTTTCACCATGATAATAGCTTTAGGGTTGTTACTCAGCGCCATTTCGACATTGGCTTGAACTGACTCACGCGAAATTAATCGACCTGCGAAATTAACATCTTCCAAGTCATTTATGCTAACGACCACTGGTTTAAGGTCTATGTTGGTATCTTTCTTATCTAAAGACGGGCGATCAATCGTTACTCCTCTTTCTTTGATAAACGAAGTGGTCACGATGAAAAATATTAAAAGGATAAACACAATATCTAGCATTGGGGTCATATCAACTTCGGAGCTATCGACAGAATTTTTCTTGTATCGCTTCATTTGAATCACCTTCATTTATTACATGTGTAATGATGATGTTATGGTTGATATTTGTTTTTGTCAAGCTATTGGATATTAGTTTAGGAAGGTGCTGTCTAGAGTTGCTGATTTCTTCAAGACTAGTTAGTGTAGATAGATGGTTGATTTTGTACAGTTTTATGATAGATTCTGTTGGATAGAGCGTATCTTATTAATACAAAGGTCAATGAATGAAAAATAGCTTGTTTTTGTTAACTATTCTATTTGTATGTGGTCATATTGCCTCGTTAAGTGCTGCGGCAACCGAGATAATGCAAGGGCAAAATGAACCCCAAAAGAGCGGTAAAATGTATTTCGCATCAGACGATCAAATGGGGGATATTGATCGATTATTGTTGAAAGCAAAGCAAAACGATAAATTAGCATTAATCATTATGGGCGCAAATTGGTGTCATGACAGTCAGAGTCTCGCAAGGAAACTATTTTCTACAGAGCTTCAACCTGTAATTGAAGCAAACTACCAGCTATTATTTGTGGATGTCGGTTATCTTTCAAATATAAGGGAAGTGATTACTCGTTTTGATCAGCCGGTAATTTACGCGACACCGACGGTGCTTGTCATTGATCCAACGTCTAAACTCCAACTCAATGCTGATAACATGCATCAATGGCGAGACGCTGCGAAAATAAGCTTGGAAGATAGCATTAAGTATTTTTCGGAAATTGCCAAAACTCAAAAAACTAAACTGAACCAGATTCAAAATCAGGAGGCTAACAATACTGGGAAACTGCGATCGCTTAACAACGAATTAGAAGCTTTTGAAAATAGACAGGCTGACAGATTGTACAGGGCTTTTGCGGTTATTGGACCTTTATTGGAGTTAGATGACAATGGTGGTAAAGCAAAAAACTTTAGAAAATACTGGAGACAGGTGGCTCGTTATCGATATAAGTTAACAGAAGATTTAGCCGAGCTAAGAGAGCAAGTAAAGTCGCTCGCTGATGACGGAAAAGCATCTTCAAAACTGAAATTTCCCGAATACCAATTGTTTGACTGGGAAAATTAAATTGCAAGTTTATCGTGGTGCTTCCTCAATTCTCGATTAACTTACCAACAGGCTTCTTACTTTTGGTCAATGAAGGCCTGTTTGTCGATACTAAACGCTTATTGTTGCGATTGCGTTGCGAAATAGAGGTTTAACTCAAGAGTTGTTCGCAGATAAGACACAAATGGGAGTCAAAGAGCGTCGTTGCTCGACAACATAGGGTTGTTTGCAGCTAAATTGAAAGACCAGTCCCACGCTCGTCTATGGCGACAAACCGTTTGTCCAAGCAGTGTCGAACCTGTTATAGTATTTGGCTTCAAACAAAGCCATAATAGAACTCTAAAGGCGTTTGTAACAGCTTCTTGTTGCAAAACAGTATTCAGGAAATCTTCCCATCATGACTTTATTACGACCAATTTCACTCTTTGTTGTTAGCGCTGTTGCTATTGTTTTTTTCACTTTGGGATCTTATTTATCAGGAAATACTGATGACGCCGAAATGTTATCGAAAGCAGAGCAAGAAACTTCACTAAATAGTGGAGACCTATCGCCAGAGTCTATAAAAAAACGAATAGAAGATAAATTAGAAGGTATTGAAATTTCATCCGTAGAGTTGTCTCCGCTCGATGGATTTTATCAAGCTTTTTACAGTGGTCAGGTTTTATATGTATCAATGGATGGTGAGTTCATATTGACTGGAAACCTACTTGGCCTATCGGCTGAACAACCGGTGAATTTGACGGAAAAAGCGGTTTATGCCAAGGCAAAAGAGCGTTCTCCTCAACGCGCAGCTACCATCGCCGCATTGAATGAAGATGATATGGTTGTATTTAAATCCAAGAAAGAACAATATACGGTTACTGTTTTTACCGATGTGGATTGCGCCTATTGCCGTAAATTACATAAAGAAGTACCGCAGCTCAATGAGCTAGGAATTACCATTCGTTATTTAGCTTTCCCTCGTGCTGGTCTTGGATCATCAGCACATAAGAAGTTAGAGTCGGTATGGTGTTCGGAAAATAAGCAGCTAGCGATGAATAATGCCAAGCTTAAACGTCAATTTTCAGACAAGTCCTGCGAAAACCCAATTGCAGAACAGTACAAACTCACTCGAGAGTTTGGGCTTGCTGGCACTCCAGCGTTGATATTGCCCGACGGAGAATTAATTTCCGGCTACCTACCCTACAATAAATTAAGTGAGTACCTTAAAGAAAAGGCGGAGCAAGACGTTTCTGCCGGTAAATAGTTTTCAACTACTAACTCACGGGAAAATTAGAGCACACACCCGGCGTTGTTCATAAGTCAATACTTGGTAAGTGTGGCAAGCTTCTCGACTTGCCATTGCCTCTACTGCTATCCCACCATCATTCAATGTTTGTGTTATCTCATGAGGTAAAAATTGATGGGTTTCACCAGTGCCAATAATCAGTATTTCAGGACTTTCTGTTAGATTACTTTTTAAATGCTCTAGGGTGAGCTCCACAAATAATTGAGCACCATTAAAGGGTTGAATTTCTCCCATAACTAGAAACACGGGTTTATCAAATTGACCGATATTCAGCGTGATTAGACCCGGTTGATAGGCCTTAACGTAAACATTAGACTCACTGGTTTCTTTTTGAAATAACATATGTCCACTCTTTCTGTTAAGACTAACAACAAATCAGCTAAGACTGCGGAAGACTCTTTCTGGTTAGCTTTGATTATAACGCTAAAATTCTATTATCTTAAAATTACTGTAGAATGCCAGCGAAGAATTATGAATTGGTCAGATTAAGGAACTTTATTTTGCAGAGGCGAAAATTTCTAAAATTTGGGCTTGCTACTGGTGCTACAGCAATGGTCGCTGGAAGTGGTGCGTGGTATCACTATTTCGATGGACCAGTTTTTAATCCGTGTTTAAAAGATACGATTCCAGAATCTTTAATGCAACATTCGTTAATGCTCAAAGCATTTGAAGGAATCGATTTCTCCGAGTTGTGGGATAGCCATTTTCATTTATTAGGGAATGGCACAAATCCAGGTTTAGATGGCACTCGAACAGGTGTCTGGTTAAGTCCACAAATGACTTCCCTATTATCACCCATTCAACGGATTCAATACGCATTTTATCTTGATGCTGCGTGTATTGAACACCCACAATTTGCAGATAGAGAATACGTGCAATATTTATCTCGCCTAAGCTCAAATTTGCCTGGTGGCGTGCGTTTTATGTTGTTGGCCTTTGATTACAACTATAGCAAAAAAGGCGTAATCAACCGGGAAGAGTCAACTTTTTATATTCCTAACCAATACGCTGCAAAAATAGCGGCGACTCATTCATCGTTTGAATGGATTGCTTCTGTACATCCATATCGTGGAGACGCAATTGAGCAATTGGAATGGTGCAAACAAAACGGAGCGAGGGCTGTTAAATGGTTGCCCCCAGCGATGAATATCGACCCGTCTTCGAGACGATGCGAGGCGTTCTACAATAAATTAGTTGAACTTAACCTCCCGTTAGTGACTCATGCGGGTGATGAAAAAGCGGTGCATAGTGAAGAGCTGCAAAAATTCGCTAACCCACTGCTGTTGCGAAAACCACTTGATTTAGGGGTGAAAGTTATCGTTGCGCATTGCGCGTCGTTGGGGAGTAATCGAGACATTGAAAACAAAACCGTTGGAGAAAAGTCGAATTTCGAATTGTTCGCGAGACTAATGAATGATGATAATTATGCGAACAATTGTCTCGGTGATATATCAGCCATTAATTTGATTAATAGAGAACCCAAGGAAATTCGTCAAATTATAGAGAACCAAGACTGGCATTCTAGACTACTCTACGCATCCGATTTTCCCTTGCCAGGAGTAATGCCGATAATCTCAAGTAAAAACTTAGCTTCTAACGGGCTAATTGCGCAATCAGCCGTAAGCTTTTTAAATGATGTACGCCCGTATAGTCCATGGCTTTATGATTTTTTAATTAAGCGGTTAATGCAGTTTGATGGTTTGAGATTGTCTACCCAAGTATTTCAAACTCAACGCCATTTTGAGAAGGGTTAGTTAGTGTCTAAGTCCAGTTTTACAATATACCTTCCAGAATTATCTTCGATACAAGTTAAAGAGAGCGTTAGCTTTTTTCAATCAAAGAGTACATTCACTGAAAGTGAATTAGATGATGGGTGGCAGTCTGAGTTCCTAAGAGAATTTGAATTGAAAGCAAAATCAATTCCCTGGAACTTGCTTAGAGCTAAACAATTTAGCTTAAATCCCAATGTTAAAACCGTTGTATGTTGCGACCCTGTGGTGATGCAAATGACACACCGAGGCGCTTACTTTTGGGGCCAGCAAGCACTTAATTTTTCCAGTGAAGATGTGATTCGTATCGTTGCTCAAATTAACAAAAATCTAATGGAAGAAGGGGAGAGCTTTTATTTACTTGATAATGATAAATGGCTTTATACCAGTGACAAACACCTAGTTTTAAATCAACCTTCGAGTGAGCAATATATAGGAAAAGACATGTTCGGTTTTTCGTATTCCGGTAGCGATGGGATGTTTTGGGATAAATTGGCTTTGGAAATACAGATGCTGCTCAAGCAAATGATTGATTATCAGGGGTTATCAACTCAACCTGCGGAGCATTTAGTTAATGTACATTTTTGGGGGGATACGAGTGCGCGATGGGAAGTTTTGTCACGCTCAAGTGATAGTGACAACAACATTCTTTATACTGATGATATCCAGCTCCTTACTTTTGCGGAAAATAATCATTTGGCCACTGAGCCGCTAGCTGAGCTTTTAAAATCAGAATTTTTTTCGACTAAATTAAGAGATAACGACTTAGACATCGTCGGTTTAGTCTTTAATGATGTGAAGGCAAACTTTGACATGAAAATGGTTGAGCGTTGTATTTCATGGGCAAACAAAAATGAGTTTGAACTAGTTCGTATTGTTGCTGGAGATAAAGTTCTAATCGTTAATCAGCCCCATTCTTTTTTAGTTAAATTAAAGAAGTTGTTGGGTTTTTAACAAGATTTTAGTTGGAGAGTGGATCAACCCAAAACGGCTCTGAAACGCCGTCTTTAGAATATTGTAGGTACAAGAAACTCCAGCAAATTTAAATTGAACATAACTAGGATTAAAGTAGAGTGCTTGTTAAACGAATTCGCCATAGAACAATACCTGAAAATATAACTAACTCGGCAAAATTCGAAGGCTCTGGTTCGCTCGAGAAATTTCCAGTTAAACTTCAACAGGTCTTTCATTCACGAGGCATCTTGTCAGCAGACGAACTTGAATACGGCTTGGGTGGCTTAATATCTCCAACCCAATTACTCAATGTTGACAAAGCAGCTGAGTTTATTTTTCAAGCGGTAAAAAACCAAAGTAAAATACTTATTATCGGAGACTTTGATGCCGATGGTGCGACAAGCTCTACACTCATGATTAAGGCTTTAACAATGCTTGGCTCAAAGGATGTCCATTTTCTAGTACCTGATCGATTTAGATTTGGATATGGCTTGTCGGTAAAATTGGTGGAAGAAGCGGCACTTCTTCAACCAGATTTAATCATTACCGTTGATAATGGCATTGCTAATCATCAGGGAGTTGCCAGAGCAAAAGAATTATTGATTCCTGTGATTATTACAGATCACCATTTGGCTGCCGAAACTTTGCCAGAAGCATTGACCATTGTTAACCCTAATCAAGCTGGAGATCAATTTGAGAGCAAGAATTTAGCGGGTGTTGGTGTGGCTTTCTATTTGATGTTGGCCTTGAGAAGTTTGATGCGATCAAACGGTTGGTTTATTCAGAGGGGAATTGATGAGCCAAATTTGGCGGAGTTGCTCGATTTAGTCGCGTTAGGCACTGTTGCCGATGTTGTCGCACTGGACCGAAATAACAGAATATTAGTAGAGCAGGGATTACGACGAATTCGTAGTGGAAAAGCTTGTGTTGGTCTGAATGCTTTATTACAGGTCGCAAAACGTTCAGCAGAAAAATGTTGCTCATCTGATTTAGGCTTTGCAATTGGTCCACGTCTTAACGCTGCTGGGAGACTTGAAGATATGTCGATAGGGATTAATTGTCTGCTCGCAAAAACAGAATCTGAAGCAATCCAATTAGCAAGTCAATTAGACAGCCTAAATCGACAACGAAGAGAGATTGAACGAAATATGCTCGAGCAAGCCAACCAAGATCTTGAAGAGTATTTCAGTCATCAATCTGGAAATGATTTGGAAAGTGATGGCGCGCAACAAGAGGAAAGGCCGATAACTCTATGTTTGTACGATCCCAAATGGCATCAAGGAGTTATTGGTATTCTTGCCTCTCGAGTAAAAGAACGTATTAATCGTCCTGTAATAGTGTTCGCGAAAGACGACTCTGGGACTACGCCCATGATCAAGGGCTCTGCCCGTTCCGTCGAGGGTGTCCATATACGGGATGTGCTTGCTCTTGTTGATGCTGAAAATGAAGGATTAATCGAAAAGTTTGGCGGACATGCTATGGCAGCAGGATTATCTGTTGAGGAATCTAAATTCCAACAATTTGCCGAGTCATTTCACCATTGCACAGAGAAATTACTAGGTGAAGACTCCATCAATGATGAAATATTAACTGATGCAAGTTTAACTTCTGCAGATTTTTCTTTGGATTTTGCTAGAGAGTTGAGAAACGCCGGACCATGGGGGCAAGGATTTCCAGAGCCTCTATTCGATGATGAATTCCAAATCGTTAGCAAGCGTATTGTCGGCGAAAAACACTTAAAATTAATACTCCAGAAAGGCGCAATAGAAGTCGATGCGATTCATTTCTTCTTTTCACCTGAATTAGCGGTCGAAGTCGGTGACAATGTTGGAATCGTCTATAAATTAGATATCAATGAATTTAGAGGTAACCAAACTTTGCAACTTATTGTCGAACAGATTGAGTTGGTTAGCCCGCTTCCTAATCGCTAGATTCTTCAGGTGGAATTACCCGTTGGCCAGCGATTGAATGAGACTCATTTGCCCATTCGCCTAAGTCGATTAATTGGCAACGTTTGGAACAAAACGGCTTGTGCTCACCACATTCGGACCATCGCTGGCTTTTTTTGCAAGTGGGACAGGGGATAATTATATCTTTGGTCATGGGTGTTTTTTATCGCTGATAAGTATTGGTTAATTTTGGGGAATATTATAGTCCCATTATTCGCTAAGTCTATATCAAACCCAAAACTTCAGTTTCTTGATAAAGCAATTGTGTGAGTTCCTACAGCTAAGTCGAAAATGGGTGTATAATCGCCGCAGAAATTTTTAAGCGATAATTGAAACCGATATTTGGAGAACTTAAATGCCACAAGCAACAGCTAGACACATTCTTGTTGATACAGAAGAAAAATGTAACGAACTAAAAGAGCAGATTAACGGTGGAGCGGATTTTGCCGATATCGCTATGAAACACTCTTCATGTCCATCGGGTAAAAGTGGTGGGGATCTCGGTTCGTTTGGTCCTGGAGCAATGGTCCCTGAATTCGATTCAGTTTGTTTCAACGAGGAAGTTGGCGTTGTTCATGGGCCGGTTAAAACTCAGTTTGGTTATCATTTGTTAGAAGTTACTGAACGTAGTTAAACTGAATTAGCCGGTAGTAAAAAAGGGAGCATCGGCTCCCTTTTTTAATGTCTGCTCTATTGACTAAGTGTCGCTTATTTAACTATCCTTTCGGACCCGCTGCTTTTATTTTGTCGGATACGTTGAATTTAGAAAAATTTTCAGCGAAAAGCTTTGCGACTGCTTTTGCTTCATTGTCATAGGCTTCTGGATTTGCCCATGTTCTCCTTGGTTGAAGTAGAACCGTTTCAACGCCATCAACTTGTACTGGCACATCCAAATTAAGAGAATCGATATGAACAGTCTCGCAGTTAGCCAATGCGCCTGATTGCACAGCTGTAATTACAGCTCTTGTGGTTGGTATGCTGAAGCGTTTTCCGCCATTAGAATACGTGCCGCCTGTCCATCCAGTATTAACTAAATATACTTTGGCGTCGTTCGCCACTATTCTTTTCATTAGTAGCTCGGCATAAACGCTTGCAGGGCGCGGGAAAAATGGAGCACCAAAACAAGTTGAGAATGTCGATTCAATCGCTTTAGTTGAACCAATCTCAGTTGAACCAACTTTTGCCGTGTAGCCACTTAAAAAATGATAGGCCGCTGCTTCTTTGGATAGAATTGAAACAGGCGGTAAAACCCCTGTAAGGTCGCACGTTAGAAATATGACAGCACTCGGTTCACCGGCCCGATTTTCTTCGACCATAAGTTCGATATGTTCTCTTGGGTAACCCGCTCGGCCATTTTGGCTATGCGTGGTATCGGCGTAGTCTGCGTTACCTTGTTCGTCCAACACAACGTTTTCGATCACTGTCCCTTTTTTAATCGCATTCCAGATAACGGGTTCATTTTTTTGTGATAGGTCGATTGTTTTGGCATAACAACCACCTTCAATATTAAATACTGTTCCTACTCCCCAACCATGCTCGTCGTCGCCAATAAGGTAACGAGTCGGATCGGCGGAAAGCGTCGTTTTTCCTGTTCCAGATAAACCGAAAAATAAGGTCACATCACCATCACCATCAGTGTTAGCTGCACAATGCATCGGTAGAACATCTTTTGCAGGTAATAAGAAATTTTGCACAGAAAACATCGCTTTCTTCATTTCGCCGGCATATCGCATGCCTGCAATAAGTACCTTACGCTGCCCAAAATTGATGATCACTGTACCGTCGCTATTGACGCCGTCTCTCTCGGGATCGCAGGTAAAATGAGCAGCGTTCAAAATTTGCCATTCATTTTTTTCTGCAGGATTGTATGTATCAGGAATTATAAATAGGTTATGTCCAAAAAGGTTTTGCCACGCGGTTTCTGTTTTTACATTGACTGGAAGGTAATGTGCAGGGTCTGAACCAACATGCAATTCAGATGTAAAAAACATGTCTTTCTGAGAGAGATATTCTTCAACCCGGGTCCACAAGGCATTAAATTTGTCTTCTTGTATAGGGCGGTTAACTTTTCCCCAGTCAATCTCGGTTTCTGTGGATGTTTCCTTGACAATAAAACGATCGTTAGGAGAGCGACCTGTTCGTGCGCCCGTAATAACGCTCAAAGCGCCTGTTGCCGCTAGTACACCTTCTTTTCGTTCTATTGCAAGATCGATAAGTTGGTGACTGGAAAGGTTTAGATGTTGTATAGCGTTGTTATCCACTGATGTCTCCATAATGACGTTTTATTGACATTTTTTGGCTTGACTGAAATTTGAGCGGCATTCTAACAAATTAAAATACCGTAAACTAGGAAAGTTTACCTTTAAATGTCTAATAAGTATCAGTGGACTAACAAAGGTGGAAATGTGTCAACAAAGGATGGCTTTGGTCGTTTTTGCATAAGCGTCTTCACGGTAGGAAGTGGGGGGCAGCTTGTGTTATTCATATGAAAAATTGCCGTTGAAAACATTGATTCTGCCACATCCGCAAAACCGTGTTCGAAGTCATCTTCTGCAACGCAAGTAGCTGATAAACCGTCAAAATAATCGCCTTCACCCTCATGGTTTACAGATTGAAATTCGATAGGTAAAATAATTTGATCGCAAAATTCTTTGCCGTACATACCCACCGGTTTGCCACAAGTGGTTCCACCAATGGTTATAACTTCGACAAAAGGCGATAGACTGTTGATGATTAATTCACTTGCAGAACACGTTGAGCTCGTGGCCAATACATAGACCCTTTGTAAGTCGAGTGAAGTATCAAATGTTTGAAAAGGGTTTCGGCTATTGGAAGCTGTGTATTTGTCATTATGAATGGTGCGACTGAAGTCAAAGCCTAACGTATTGTCTCCACCAATGTATGACGCGACATCTCTTGACGCTGATACTCGACCTCCGCCATTATATCTAAGGTCAAGGACCAGCTCAGTGATATTAGCCGCTACAAGAGTATCCATAGCTTCTGCAAATTCTGCTGAGGTATTTTCAATAAAACTACTTAGAGCGACATAACCGATGGTTTGATTGTCTGATTGAACCACTTCGGCTGTCAGTACGGTGTTCATATTGACGATAGCTTTTGTCAGGGTGTACGACAATGTTGACTGATCAGCGTGCATGACAGTGAATTCAGCCGTATCTCCCACTTCTAGCTCTGCTAAAGCAGCGGATATACCATCACCAGCTATGATTGTTTCTGCATCTTCGCCATTAATACTGGTAATTTTATCGGTTCTTTGCCATCCAGCTTGCCCTGTCGGTGAGTCGACAAATACATAGCCAATTTGGTAGGCGTCTCTCGCCTGATTAATGATGGAGCGGAAGCCAAAGCCTTCGAAAGTGCCCTCATTAAAGAAATTATCATTAGCTTCTTGCGTAGTGATGTAACTAAAGCGGTCCAAAGGAGCTCTTAATGCGTCTAATGTTTCGTCGATAGTTTGGTATTCATCGGTGTTAATTGTCGGAACTTCGTCGTACCAGAAGTAAGTATCATTCATTACATCGACGATAAATTGTTTTTGTGAGTCTAGGTCACAGGACTCAGGAACAGAGACATTACCTTGTCCTATACCGGGCTTATTCGAATTACCGCCACAGGCAGTGATTTGAATTATTATCGGAATAATAACGATTAAACTGAGTACTTTCGTTAATGTCATGTTTGTTTGGCCCTTTAATTGAATTCAAAATCATTTGTTATTGAATTGCTTCGGCGATACTGCTCTTAACAGTATTACAATCAATAGTCGTCAAGCAATAGTATAGTTCGCAATTCGAAAGTATGAAGTAGCCAAAATCGCACAGTCGGAAGTTCGATTTTTACGGCCTGAATTGATGCGCGATGGTACGACGTAAGTCTGAACTATAATGGGTACTTAGAATGGCCTAATACCCGGAGGGCAGTTTATAGCACTTAGAAGATAGCTAAAAGCTTCTCTCGACCGCTAACTCGGCTAAATCGTGCAATGCCCGAGTAAATTGATTAGCAGGCATGTTAGTGAGGTATGACTTTGCTTTATCAACCTCAAATTTCGCCCTTTCAAGGGTATATTCAATCGCTTTAGTTTGTTCTATAAGGTTTTGTACAGCTTCCAGGTGTTCTAGTCCGCCATTCTTAATACACTGTTTTATCAGTTCCGCACCCTCTTCACTGGCGTGATTCATGGCATAGAGTAAAGGCAGAGTTGGCTTGCCTTCAGCGAGATCGTCTCCAACATTTTTACCAAGTTCATCCCCATCTGCAATATAATCTAAAGCATCGTCCATTAACTGAAAGGCTAAGCCGAGATGGAGACCGTACTGATGTAAATCATCGGCCAATTCATTCTTATCCGATATTAAGGCTCCCAATCGACATGCTGCCGCAAATAATATGGCTGTTTTATGCTCTATAACGTTAAAATAACTGGCTTCAGTTGCATTTGGGTCATTACAGTTCATTAATTGCAAAACTTCGCCTTCGGCGATTTGATTAGTGGTGTCTGATAATATTTGCATTATTTCCATCTTATCGATAGAAACCATCATTTGGAAAGCGCGGGAATAAAGGAAATCTCCAACCAATACACTAGCGGCATTTCCAAACAGAGCATTTGCAGTTTCTCTACCTCTTCTTCGGTCGCTTTCATCAACCACGTCATCATGTAGTAAAGTCGCAGTGTGGATGAATTCGATGATAGCGGCGGTATCGTGATGCTGCGCGCCTTGGTAGCCAAAGGCTTTAGTTACCATCAAAACGAGTAAGGGCCTTAATCGTTTACCACCGGCTGCCACAATATAATGACCAAGTTGGTTCACCAAAGCGACATCGGATTTCAATTGTTCTAATATGATTTGGTTCGTAGCGGTGAAATCAGCTTCGACTAGTTTTGTGATGCTTTTAATATCAGACAAGACACGAGACTCGACTATTCAGGTAAGATTTGATGCTTTCAAGCTGCTATCATTGCTGCTCGACAGCCTTAAACGATGCCTGCATGCTATTGATTGAAACTGTTCGGGTCAAGTTAAAACTAGGGTTTTTGGTATCGAAAGCAGCCAGAATAAGAAAATCTCGAGTTTTAAGCTATTTATACTTGCTAGGATGCCACTAATGACTTAAAATGCGCGCCCTAATTTAAGGGATTCGTTGGATTTAATTTGACGGGTCGCTAGCAGAATGAGTCGCTTTGTTTGCTATTCAATCTGTAAAAAACTAATGAGTATACGGCTTTTTGCCAAATACTGAATAAAGACGGAGAGAGTGTCGCTATGTACGCGGTGATTCAAAGTGGTGGTAAACAACACCGAGTAAAAGAAGGGCAAGTTGTTCGCCTAGAAAAAATCGACCTAGAAAAAGGTGCAACGATTGATTTCGATAAGATCTTAATGGTTGGAGAAGGTGAAGATTTAGCGCTTGGCGCCCCTTACCTAGATAAAGCTAAAGTTTCTGGTGAAATTGTTGAGCAAGGTCGAGGCAAAAAAATCAAGATCGTTAAGTTCAAAAGACGTAAGCACAGTCGTAAGCAGATGGGGCATCGTCAATGGTTTACTGAAGTTAAAATTACTAGCATCAGTAAATAGAACAATTTGATCACTCTCTTAACTAATTTAATATTGGTTAAGATTAAGTAAAATTTCGGAGAGATAAAATGGCACATAAGAAAGCTGGTGGTAGTACCCGTAATGGTCGCGACTCGGAAAGTAAACGCTTAGGCGTCAAACGTTACGGCGGCGAAAATGTTCCAGCAGGGAGCATAATTGTTCGTCAACGAGGAACGCGTTTCCATCCTGGAACAAATGTTGGGATTGGTCGTGATCATACATTGTTTGCGAAGGCTGACGGCGAAGTTAAATTCGAAGTTAAAGGCAGCAACAATCGTAAAACTGTAAGCATATTAGTTCACTAAGATTCGCTTTCGGTTGTTAACCTTTAGGGTTTTCAATCAGCAGTTAGAAAGTTTATAGGAAGCTCCGATTAACATCGGGGCTTTTTTCGTTTGTATTTTTGTTATTTTCTTTGAGTCTAGTCAATGGCTAGAGCAAAATTACTTTCAGTGAAGGCATCCCATGAAATTTGTCGACGAAGTCAAAATTAAAGTTAAAGCCGGAAACGGTGGCAGCGGAATGTGCAGCTTCCGACGGGAAAAGTATGTTCCAAAAGGTGGTCCAGACGGTGGCGATGGCGGCGATGGTGGTCATGTCTATCTGGTCGCAGATTCTGAATTGAATACCCTCGTTGATTATCGTTTTGTACGCTTCTATGGAGCGGAGAACGGAGCCAAAGGCCAGCCAAGAAATTGTACTGGTGCAAAAGGGAAACACTTAGAATTAGCGGTGCCTGTTGGTACCAAAGCGATTAATGTTGAAACCGACGAAGTTATTGGCGATCTTAAAACTGCAGGTGAAAAAGTACTCGTCGCAAAAGGCGGTTTTCATGGCTTGGGCAATACTCGTTTTAAAAGCAGTGTTAATCGTGCTCCACGACAAACAAGTCATGGCTCAGAAGGTGACTTTAGAGAGCTTAAACTAGAACTCAATGTACTAGCGGATGTCGGATTATTAGGTTTGCCGAATGCAGGGAAGTCGACATTTATTCGAAGCGTTTCTTCAGCAAAACCTAAAGTGGCTGACTATCCATTCACCACTCTCATTCCAAACTTGGGCGTAGTTGCCCCCTTGCCATATAAGAGCTTTGTGATTGCAGATATTCCTGGTGTTATTGAAGGCGCTGCCGAAGGTGCAGGCTTGGGAGTTCGATTCCTTAAGCATCTGAGCCGAACAAATTTATTACTTCATTTGGTCGATCTTGACCCTTTTGATCAATCTGACCCACTAACTAATATCAAAACTATCACAAATGAGCTGCAAAAATACTCAGATGATTATGAAAAACCACTAGCCGACAAAGAAGTATGGTTGGTTTTTAATAAATGTGACTTGCTTTCTGAAGAAGAAATGAACTTGCGCAAGCAATCTATTTTGGACGCATTGGATTGGCAGGGACCTAACTATGTTATTTCGGGTCTTGACGGTACAGGGACTAAAGAGCTTTGCTTTGATATTTTGGAAGATCTTGAAGCGAAAAGCGCTGCGGGTGAAGTTTCTGAAGAGAATAATCGAGAAAGTGGAGAGACTACAAACCAAGATCTGGATGTTTAAATAAGTAACATTAGCCTTCTAGTCACATAAAATTATGTAACTATAAAAAAACCCGCTAATTAGCGGGTTTTTTGTATTTCTTAGCTGCTTATTAAGACATTGCTTTTATTTGTGTATTAAGGCGGCTTTTATGTCTAGAAGCTTTATTCGTATGAATTAGCCCTTTCTGAGCTGCAACATCCAGTACAGGTACAGCATGGTTATATGCTTCAACTGCTGATTCTTTGTTTCCAGATTCAATTGCTGCTATTACTCTTTTCATATAGGTACGCATCATTGAACGACGACTTGCATTGTGCTGGCGTCGGCCTTCAGCCTGACGGGCACGCTTTTTTGCGGATTTGATGTTAGCCAAGGCTTTGCTCCAAAAATAAACGATAAGTTACGGGTACAAAATTAGGTGCGAGAATATACATGCTTTTACTTTTTATATCAACCCACGTGGTGACTATTTAGCTCAAATAGTGAATTATTCAGTGGGTACTTCTAAAAATTCTGATTTCGATTCCAAATATTGATATTACTCGTGGAAGTACCAATATTTGGCTCCCTTGTGCAATAAATGGTGACACTAGTTTGCTGGTCAAACATTAATCAATAAAGTCACTGGTTTTCTAAATTGGTCTATGCTTACTTAATAAACTCCTAGCCAGGTATTACGGCCGGAGGGGTATATCGGTATGTGACCACAGGGAGCCGCTATATGACAAACAAAATCGATATTCTAGCAATAGATGATGACAAGTTTGTACAAAAAATGATTGCCCGTGCGCTCGATTCAGAGAGCACATTGGTCAGAACTGCAGACTCGGGTGAGCAAGGGCTAGAGCTTGCAAAAAATAAAGTGCCTGACATAATACTTCTTGATGTTGAAATGCCTGGAATCAACGGATATGTGACTTGTGAGAGATTGAGGGGGACTGTAGAAACATGCCAAGTACCGATAATATTTTTATCCGGACGGTCTTCTCTTAGAGAAAGAATGCAAGGGTACGAAGTAGGGGGTGATGATTATTTAGTAAAACCTTTTGAGAATGAAAACCTTAAAGCGCGAGTCGAAGTCCTATTCAATTACAATGCTGAAAGGCAATCATTGCAACACCAGTACCAAATAGCCCAGAAAACAGCCGTTGATGCGATCACAGGGACTAGCGAATTAGGTCAGGCCATTCAGTTTCTCGAAAAGAGTATCGCCTTTCAGAGTACCGACGAACTCATTGGGAGTCTTCTGTCTAGCTTAGAGCAATTTGGCCTTGATTGTTGCGCAATGACTGAATCCAAAGAAAATGTTAGTTGGTTCGCTGTCAAAGGCGCAATAAGTCCTATTGAAAAAGAACTCATCGAAATGTCTGATAAGGAAAAGCGTTTCCTCGATTTTGGACAAAGAACGATTGTGAATTTTCCGCTAGTTAGGTTACTTGCTCGAAATATGCCGTTGGATAATCATGAAAAATACGGTCGGCTAAAAGATCTGTTGCCAATTTATTTATCGGCAGTGAACGTTAAATTAAGCTCGATAGAAACGCAATCAGCCCTCAATCGACAGAGTGAAGATATGTTGAACTCGTTTAAGAGTATTCGTCGGTATCTTTATCACATGGGGACGACTATTGTCAGCAGCCGGGAGGAAGGCAAGGTAATTACCAGTGAATTGCTGCAAGAGCTTCAATCAGACCTGTTGACCATGGGGTTGGAGCAAGATCAAGAGGACTACTTACTCGATAGAATTGATACCGTAGTTAACGATGTGATGCTTAAATTAGACGCTGGATGTGAGATTCGCTCTGTCCTAAGCTTTATACTTTCGAGTCTAAAGTCATTGATAGACAAGCAAGAAAACATTCTCGACGAATTTAACAAAAGCATTGTCCAGAACACTGACGTGATTCAAGCAGATGATAATATTGAGTTATTTTAAGCAAGCCTCTATTTACTAAGAACAATCTTTTAATCTGATTTCTAATTCTTCAATTGACCTCCATTGTTTATATGGCTAATCTTAGGCGCAATTCATGCTCAAAGAGCTCCGACAATAGTTTCAGTTTGCAACTGGCTGCCACCAAAAATTAAAAATAAGAGGAATCGATGAGTAATCAGTTGCTTAAATCGGGTATTATTGTCAGCGCAATGACATTTCTGTCAAGAATACTTGGCTTAGTTCGTGACATTGTAATGGTCAATATATTAGGAGCTCATTGGGCTGCTGATGTATTTTTAGTGGCTCAAAAAATTCCAAATTTTCTTCGCCGATTATTTGCTGAAGGAGCATTTTCGCAAGCATTTATTCCCATTCTTTCAGAATATCAAACAAGTAAAGAGTTTGAAGAAGTCAAAAAGTTGGTGTCTGAGACTTTCGGTACCTTAACAATCGTATTACTAATCGTGGCGATTGTTGGAGTGTTCGCTTCCCCCGTGCTAGTCACCTTGTTTGGGCCAGGATTCATCGATGAACCGCAAAAATTTGAGCTAGCTTCACTACTTCTTAAGATTACTTTTCCGTATATATTGTTTATTTCCTTAACTGCTTTTTGTGGCTCAATCTTGAATAGTTTAGGCCGATTTGCTGTACCTGCTTTTACGCCGGTATTATTAAATGTGAGCATTATTTCTGCTGCTATCATTGTTTCACCATCTCTTGAAATACAAACCGCCAAAGCAATGGCTTGGGGCGTATTTGCTGCTGGTATCATTCAACTATTGCTACAACTCCCGTTTCTCTGGCGAGAGGGGTATTTGGTTAAACCCCGCTGGGGCTGGCGTTCACAAGGAGTTCAAAAAATACTGACTCTTATGGGGCCTGCTTTATTTGGTGTGTCAGTTGGCCAAATTAATCTTCTTTTAGACACTGTGATTGCTTCCTTTTTAGAAACAGGAAGCCTTGTTTGGCTGTATGTATCAGACAGAATGCTAGAGTTTCCACTCGGTATGTTTGGGATAGCAATATCAACAGTCATTCTACCGTCATTGTCAAAACAACATACTTCAAATGACTCTAAACAGTTCAATCAAACACTCAACTGGGCGCTAAGATTAGTTTGCTTAATAGGTATTCCGGCAGCGCTTGGATTGTTCGTCATGGCTGAGCCAATTATATTGACTGTTTTTCAACACGGCAAATTTCAAATTATTGATGCGCACTTGTCTTCCCTCAGCCTTAAAGCTTATATCATTGGTCTACTTGGATTTATGTTCATTAAAGTTTTGGCAACCGGCTTTTTTTCACGGCAAGATACAAAAACTCCCGTTCGAATTGGCATAATCGCGATGGTTGTCAATATGATTTTTAACTTAATACTCTTCTATCCGTTAGCGCATGTTGGACTGGCTTTGGCCACAAGTATTTCAGCTCTCCTTAATGCAGCCCTGTTGTTTAGGGCTTTAAAACGCACAAAGTCTTTTATTCCTGATGCAAATTGGTGGTCATGGATAGCTAAGTTGGCTGGTGGAAATACCGTTTTATTGCTGTTTATCTATTTCGCAATGGATGATATAACGACTTGGCAAGAGTGGGCAGTGAGCGAACGAGTGACTCACATGTCGTTTTTGGTGGTAAGTTGTGTCGTTTTGTATGTTCTGAGTATGTACTTGTTCGGTGTTAGAGCAAAGGATTTACGGCATGACTGATGGATTTATCTCCGAGCCATAAAGCTATCTTAGTTGGCTTTGCTAAGCTATAATTCGGCGCTTTCGCGCTCTATCATCAAGGTAAAATATGCAGCTGATCCGTGGGCTGATCAATTTGAATCATCAAGCCGATTCGTGTGTTGCTACGATTGGTAATTTTGATGGTGTTCATTTGGGTCACCAGGCGATCATCAAAAAGGTGATTCAGCAAGCGAAGCGTTCAAATCATCAATCTTGCGTTATATTGTTTGAGCCTCACCCCAAAGAATTTTTCATGGGGGATAGGTGTCCTGCGAGGATTACCAATTTCACAGAGAAATACCTCCAATTAAGCGCTCTTGGAGTCGATAAGTTATTGGTTCTTAAATTCAATACTGCTCTGTGTGAAATGCGAGCTACAGATTTTATCCAGCAAGTGTTAATTGAGCAGTTGAAGATTAAGCATCTGGTGGTCGGAGATGACTTTCAATTTGGATATAAAAGACAAGGTAACTATCAGTTATTAAAGGAATGTGGGAAAGAACACTATACTGTCGAGCCAACTCCTACAGTGATAGTTAAGGAGTCGGAATACAGTACTGAAAACTTTAGAGTGAGTAGCACCTTAGTAAGAGATGCATTGGCAACTAATAATTTAGCTTTTGCAAATAAATTATTGACTCGTCGCTATGCAATGACTGGAAAAGTAGGTTATGGGCAGCAATTAGGCAGACAAATCGGATTTCCGACTGCGAATATCGCACTCAATCGACGTAAACCTACCTTGACTGGCGTTTTTCTTGTTAGGGCAAAATGGACAGAAACTCTACATAACGAAGAGCATCGAATTAGAGCCTGTTGGGGAGTTGCTAATTGTGGCTCCAGGCCTACTGTGCAAGGGAAGGACTACCGATTAGAAGTTCATTTACTTGACGTCAATCCTATACTTTATGGTGTTGAATTAAAGGTTGATTTTTACTCCTTTATTCGAGATGAAAAAAAATTTGATAATATAGCGAAATTAACCGAGCAAATTGAACAAGATATTGAGCGGGCTTATGAATTGATTTCAACATATGAGCGTCCTCACAATTCATAAAACTGTATTCGATTTTTCGATTTCAATGCATATTAATTAGTGAAAACAGTAAGCAAAAAGTAAATAGAAGAGAATAGAAAGCAATGACTGATTATAAATCCACACTAAATTTACCTTTAACTTCATTCCCTATGCGAGGAAATCTTGCTCAGAATGAGCCCAAGGCTCTCGCAAATTGGGCGAAGAAAGATCTGTATCAGTTGATTAGAAAGAATTGTGCTGGGCGACCAAAATTCATATTACACGATGGGCCTCCCTATGCTAATGGCGATATTCATATTGGGCATGCAGTCAATAAAATATTAAAAGACGTTGTTATCAAAAGTAAGACCCTCGCTGGATTTGATGCACCATATGTGCCTGGGTGGGACTGTCATGGTCTGCCAATTGAACATAGAGTTGAAAAGAAAATAGGTAAAGCTGGCGCTAAAGTGCCTTTTGATGTGTTCAGACAAAAATGTCGCGAGTATGCAGCTAAGCAAATAGAAGGGCAGAAAAAAGATTTCATTCGTCTAGGTGTTTTTGGAGAGTGGGATAATCCGTATCTCTCTATGGATTTTCAGTTTGAAGCTGACATCATTCGTTCTTTATCTAAAATAGTACAGAACGGACATCTCCATAAAGGTTTTAAACCAGTCTATTGGAGCGTTGTTGGTGGTTCCGCATTAGCCGAAGCGGAAGTTGAATATCAGGACAAAGTGTCAACCTCGATTGATGTGAGATATTCGCCCAGAGATCAATCTGAGCTATTATCAAAATTTGTCCCAACGGGAGAAGATTTAGGCAACGGAGAGGTTTCTCTCGTTATTTGGACAACAACTCCATGGACAATACCTGCTTCTCAAGCGATTTCAATTAGTGCGGAACTAAAATATGCGTTGGTGGAATTTGATGCACAAAATGAACAAGATGAACGATTTGGCTTAGGGAAAGAACGCGTTGTGTTAGCCGCTGAAATGGTTAATCAAGTGATGTCTCGTTACGGCGTTGAAGATTACCGAGTCGTTGGATTAGCATCAGGAACGTCGCTAGAAAATATTGAATGTGTGCATCCCTATTTGGAACGAAAGATTCCATTGCTTCTAGGTGAGCATGTTACAACCGAGGCCGGTACTGGATTAGTCCATACTGCTCCGGATCACGGTGCCGACGATTTTACGGTTTCTCGTGGTTATGGAATTGAAACACTAAATTTAGTGAATGCCAATGGCGTTTACTCGGATAAAACAGAGCATTTTTCCGGTCAGCATGTTTACAAAGTGGATGAGCCTGTTTGTGAACTTCTCGCTGAAAAAGGGCGTCTGGTCAGAAAAGAGAAATTTAAACATAGCTTCCCACATTGCTGGCGCACAAAAACACCGTTGATTTTCAGAGCGACGCCTCAATGGTTTATCTCAATGGATAAGAATGGTTTACGTGAATCTGCAATGTCCTCAATCAAGGATGTTCGCTGGATTCCAGATTGGGGCCAAGCGAGAATTGAAGGAATGGTTGAAGGGCGACCGGACTGGTGTATCTCTCGACAAAGAACATGGGGAGTTCCACTTTGTTTGTTGGTCCACAAAGATACTGACGAGTTGCATCCCAATACGAATGAGTTAATGGAAAAGGTTGCCATCTTAGTTGAAGAAAAGGGGATACAGGCTTGGTTTGATATTGACTTAAATGATTTAATTGGCGCTGATGCAAAGGATTATGTAAAGGTTAATGATACGCTTGATGTTTGGTTTGATTCGGGAGTGACGCATCAATGTGTACTCGAACGTCGTGGTGAATTGGTGGAACCGGCTGACATGTATTTAGAAGGTTCAGACCAACACCGAGGATGGTTTCAGTCATCTTTACTAACAGGTTTGGCTATCAACGGTCATCCGCCGTATAAAGAAGTTTTGACCCATGGGTTTGTCGTGGATGCAAAAGGTCAAAAGATGTCGAAGTCTGTCGGTAATGTTGTAGCACCGATGACTGTGATCAATAAACTTGGCGCTGATATATTAAGGTTGTGGGTGGCATCCACGGATTACCGTTCGGAAATTACAGCCTCAGATGAAATACTAAATCGAACAGCGGATACCTACCGACGATTAAGGAATACCGCGAGGTTTTTCCTTGCGAATTTAAATGGTTTTAACCCGGAAACTGACTTAGTAGCGGCCGAAGATATGTTGCCGCTTGACCGGTGGGCGGTTGATTGTGCATACAAGACTCAGAATGAATTAAAAGCGGCTTATGACGATTATAATTTCCTAGTCGCCACTCAGAAAATGCATCACTTCTGTGCAATGGATATGGGAAGTTTCTACCTTGATATCATCAAAGACCGACAATACACGGCAAAGGCTGGATCTGCGGCACACAAATCTTGCCAAACAGCTCTTTACCATATTATTCAGGCAATCGTTCGTTGGTTTATGCCGGTGATGTCGTTTACAGCTCAAGAACTTTGGCCAAATATTCCAGGAAATAACGAAGATTCCATCTTTTGGGAAACGTGGTATGACGGGCTTTTTCCAAATGATGTTGATGCCAAAATTTCAGATAATGCATGGCAAACTATTTCAAAGGTGAAAATTGAAGTGAATCGCCAAATAGAATCAATGAGAAAGGAAGGTGGTATTGGTTCGTCTCTTGAAGCTGAAGTGGTTCTCTTTGCTAATGAAGAACTTTATTCTTGCTTGAGTAAGTTAGAAAATGAATTACGATTTGTTTTGATAACGTCAAAAGCAACAGTTCGAAAAGGTGATGGTGGAAGTACTACTGAGATAGATGGTTTAGGCGTTGAAGTTTCAGCGTCAGAAAATAAGAAGTGTGAACGCTGTTGGCATCGTACTGAGGATATTGGTGTTGATTCAAATCATCCAGATTTATGTGGTCGATGTGTAGAAAACGTTGATGGCTCTGGCGAGGTTAGACATTATGCCTAATCATAACCCACTACTAAATACCGGGTTACGTTGGCTTTGGATAACTATTTTGTTTTTTATCATTGATCAAATTACAAAACAAATGGCAGTTGATTTTTTTGTCACACCCGGTGGACGCTTCGAGGTAATGCCATTTTTTAATTTTACTTTGGCATACAATAAAGGCGCGGCGTTTTCTTTTTTAGCCGATCAAGGTGGATGGCAGATCATCTTTTTCTCCAGCATCTCGTCTATTGTTAGTATCGGATTGATTTACTGGCTATATACGCTACCAGCTAAGAATCGTTGGTTAAGCATTTCGTTGTGCTTTATATTAGCTGGCGCTTTAGGAAATTTGTACGATCGACTATTTGTCGAAAAGGGTGTAATTGATTTTATCGATTTGTATTTTAACAGTTATCGTTTCCCTGCATTTAATATTGCCGATTCTGTCATTTTTATCGGAGCTGGCATGATGCTGTGGGATAGTTTTATGAATCCACAAAATGAATCTGGCAATGCTGACAAGGACGAAGCAGCTAAGAAGTCTTCAAATGGAAATCGAAGTTCGGATTCACGTAAAGTATGAGTGATTTTTCGATTTCAAAAAACAGCCGAGTGCTCGCGGATGTTACGGTAAAACTAAACAATGGTTCAATAGCCGATAGTACTAAAGTTAGTGGTAAGCCTAGTTGGTTGATACTCGGGGACGGCAGTTTTAGTCCTGCTTTTGAGAGCTATTTGCTCAATAAGGAAGAGGGGGATAATCTGGTCTTTGAGTTAGACGCACCAGATGCATTTGGTATTTCAAATCCCGATCTCATTCAATTTATGGAAATTCATCAATTTCCTGAAGATTTAGAATTAAAAGAAGGTGCGATTATATCGTTTGATCAACCCACTGGCGGACAAATCCCTGGAGTCATCCGAGAAGTCTCGGGAGGCTCAGTTAGAGTGGATTTCAATCATCCACTTGCAGGGGAAAATGTGATCTTTGAAATTGAAATTAAACAAATCAAAAACTAGTGTCGTATTATAGTTTGGAATTAATGTCATGAAAATTGTACTAGCAAATCCCAGAGGCTTTTGCGCTGGAGTAGATAGAGCAATCGAAATAGTAAATAGAGCGCTCGATATATTTGGCGCTCCTATTTATGTTAAACACGAAGTGGTTCATAATAAATTTGTGGTCGATGGCCTAAAGAAAAAAGGTGCCAAATTTATTGAAGATCTTGCTGACGTCCCACCTGGAAGTACGCTTATTTATAGCGCTCACGGTGTTTCGCAAGCGGTAAGAAAAGAAGCAGAAGAGAGAGGTTTTCGTGTCTTTGACGCGACCTGTCCATTAGTCACCAAAGTACATATGGAAGTTAATAGAAGAAGCCGAAGAGATGAAGAGTGCATTTTGATAGGGCATAAGGGTCATCCTGAAGTTGAAGGAACAATGGGTCAATATGCGAGTAAAACCGGCGGAATCTATCTCGTTGAGTCTGACTACGATATTGAGAATTTGACAGTTCAGAATCCCGAAAAGTTACACTATATGACTCAAACAACTTTATCTATAGATGATACTCAACGGCTTATAGGTCTTTTAAAAGAAAAATTCCCATCTATTCAAGGTCCTAAGAAAGATGATATTTGTTATGCCACGCAAAATCGTCAGGATGCAGTGAAACAGTTAGCCGAAACCTCGGAGTTAATATTGGTCGTTGGAAGTCAAAATAGCTCGAATTCTAATCGCCTAAAAGAACTCGCCGAAAATCAGGGAAGCAAGGCTTACCTGATTGATAATGCGTCCGAAATTGAAAGTGAGTGGTTGGAAGGGGTCGCTTGTATCGGCGTCACTGCAGGAGCATCCGCGCCGCAGATTCTTGTAGATGAAGTACTGGATTGTTTACGCAAGCACGGCGGCGAAATGTCTGAGTTTCCAGCCGAGAATACTGAAAATATGGTTTTTGCTGTGCCCATCGAACTGAGATAGCGTAAGAATAGTCGTTTTAGTTCAAATGATTTGTATCAACAGAGTTTGTTTCCTTCCTAATAGTAAAACCTAAAGCTTATTTAACTCAAAGTTATAGCTCCAAAACGTATTATATATAAGGTATGAATATTTCCCATAAACGAGAGTTGCGTCACATTTTCAACGCTATTTTTCCACTTATCCCATAAAAACAAGCTGTTATCGGACATGAATTGAATCTGTCAGCATTCTGGTTGATAGTCCATCCTAGAGAAAAGTTAAATTTACCATTTTAAACAAATCTAGGAATCATCAGATGATAAGGAACTGCCGAGGAGTAACGTTGTTAGAACTACTAATGACTATCGCTATTATTGGCGTGTTGGCGTCTTTGGCAATTCCCGCTTTTGATAACCAATTAAAGAATTCAAAACTAAGGTCAAGTGCGAACCTATTACTCACCGCGTATGGAATTGCTCGTTCTGAAGCAATTAATAGGGGAGTTGACACTGAAGTTACAGGAGACTCTTATGGTTGGATTGTTGCAACGATAGCATCAGTTGGTCCACCAGCGGTTGCTGCAGAAACGCTCAATGAATTTCAAGCCGACAATTCGGGAATCACTTGGGACCCCGCTGTCTTACCAGCTGTCACCTTCCTCTCAACTGGATTTCGCCCCTTTGGCGGAGGTGAGCAGGTGATTGAACTTTGCGATGAACGAGGAGTGGGTAGAGAAATTACTATTACTTCGGCCGGTTCAATTTCAGTGGAAACTCTACCATCATGCTAAATAAAAATTTAAAACTTCAAAGTGGTGTTTCTCTGATAGAGATATTAGTCACAACACTAATACTTGGAATCGGTCTTTTAGGAGTTGCATCTTTGCAAGTTGCTAGTGTTAGCAGTAATCAAGAAGGGTTCTTCAGTTCTCAAGCCACATCTATTGCAGAAGAATTGTCTTCTAGAATTAGAGCTTCCAAAGTCGCTGAAATGATTCCAGGCTCGACCTTAACTCACGATGCCTACATCGCAAACTATGTCGATAATGCGGGTTATGATTGTGCTGTCGCTCCGGTGATGTATTGCCGTTCGAATTTGGGGGCTGTGCCCGATGTAGCGTGTAGCGACGGAGTTGATGATCTAGAAGATCTGACGACTTTTGATAAGTGGGATGTTTGTAAAATAGCAGAAAATACATTACCTGGCGGTAAAGTTCGAGTGCTGAGTTCTGGCTGGCGATTGTCTGTGGTAGTCGAATGGGATTCGGCCAAAGCACGAGCAGATTTGGGACAGCAAACTAACATCAATACTGATTGCGCAGCTATTATCGGTGACGCTGAAAAGAACTGTGTTGTAGTGGAGATCTTACCTTAATGATTAATTCTAAACAAAAAATTGTTATTTCACGAAGCCTCACTTTGTCGGCACGAAAACAATCTGGTTTTACTATAGTGGAACTAATGATTGCAGGTGTTCTGGGGATTATTTTGACCGCAGGTGTTATTCAGTTATTTGTTGGATCAAATCGCACATATACGCTTCAAGATGAGCTCGCTAACGTGCAAGAAAATGGTCGGTTTGCAATGATATTCTTGGAAAATGAAATTCAAAAAGGCGGTTGGATTGATGATTTTAGTTTGCAAGTTCCACCGGCCATCGATTTAAATAGTAGTTCTGATGGAGTAACCGATGCTATTGCTGTGTCATACGCTCTACCCCCGGCTAGCCGAGATTGTAATGGTGCAATTGTTGGTGATGGAATAATAATAAATCAGTTTTATGTTGGTGGTACCAGTGGTGATGAATTGTTATGTCAAGGGAATGGTGGTGGTGCGGCGCAACCCTTGATCGATGGTGTAAGAGATTTTCAAATATTGTACGGGGTAGAAACTAATTCGGTCTGTCCCGACGGTGCTGTTAATCAATACATGACTAGAGACCAAATTGTTGCTGCCGGCGGAAATTTAGTCATTGTTTCTGCTCGTGTAGCTGTGTTACTCGCCAGTGAAAATGATGTATTACCACAGGCTGAATCTCATACTCATGATTTGTTGGATACTCAACTGGTCACTAACGACAAATTGGCCTACCGAACATTTCAGCAAACTATTTACATGCCCAATGCTTATTATGCTACTGCGGGTAATCCAGAAATTGCGGTTACCTGTTTAGCTGATCAAGTGGGTAGTTAGATAATTAATTCTAGATTAGTATTTTGCAAAACTCCTATTTAGGGAATTGGTGAATGAACAAGCAAATGAATAGAAATTTAAGTCGAATCGGCGGAAAGCAGACTGGAGCCGCATTATTTGTGAGTCTAATTCTGCTTATTGCTCTCACAATTATTGGTTTATCAGCGGCAAATCGTAGTAATTTACAAGAGCGGATGGCGAGTAACATGCATATTCAGAATCTAGCTTTCAATGCTGCAGAAAGTGCAGTCGGGGGATTTGTGGTGGATTCGTATACAGGTAATAAGCTTGATCCAGGGCATGTTTTATATGACTTACGAATCAATGAGACGTTAAGTAATGTTTGTTATGACGCCACTGGTACGCGTCAACCCTGTGGCGGTGTTTACTTAGATGGTGACAAGCAAGGGGCTATAGAAGCTTCATTAGAAGTAACGGTATTACAGTCTTGTAATCCAAGAGCATGTGGTGGGTTTTCGTTAGGTAACTCGTCCAGTGGGAGTATCGGATGTCGGGTTTACCGTATAGACGGAACAGGAAAGGTTGGAAACAAAGTAGAAAGTAGCTCTTTATGGGCTTATGAAGTAACCACCTGCCAATAAATAATTGGGCTATGGAAAGTTACTAACAATTTCGATTGGAAAAGTAGTGTCGAGGAAGAGATGATGAGTAAATTAAATAAAATTTTTAAATTAACTGCAGTAGCAATGATTTATACGGCAGCATGTTTACAGACAGCATTTGCGGAAGATACTGAGATTTTCTTTGCGCCAGAAGAAAATGTTGACGGTATCTATCCCAATATTATGTTTATTATTGATAGTTCCGGAAGTATGGGATGGGGTGTGGCTGGGACCGACGATTCTAGAATGGAAGTTGTTCAAGATGTGATGGATGAAGTCTTACTCGATATCACGAATGTCAATGCCGGATTGATGAGATTTAATAATGGTAGACCTGGACCTGTTGTTTATCCTGTTTTAGATATTGATAAAGAAGCAACTCCATCGGTTTTTGAGACCGTAAGTAACGGAGGTAATGACGGGGTTGAGGTTTCTTTACTAGGTACCGTCGATTTAGCGGCCGATACATTAGAATTTAATGGGAGTAACGAATATGTAGCCGTTAGATTTGAAAATCTTAACATACCGCAAGGTGCTACGATACTTTCTGCTAACGCTATTTTTACGGCTGACCGAGACACTGCAGGCACTTCTATTGTCGAAATTTCAGCAGAAAATGTCGACACGACAACGTCATTTGATGGTACTGCGAGTGAATTCACAGCTCGGGCGGCAAACTCGACCGCAACATCGACAACTTGGACTATCGAAGATTGGGTAGATGGTGGGATTTATGCTTCTGAAGATATTTCGACCGTAGTGCAAGAGGTTACAGATAGAGTGGATTGGTGTGGTGGCAATAGTATAGTACTGCTATTTAACACTCAATCAGGAGCAAGCCGGAATGCTTATAGTAAGGAAGGTGTTGATAATAATCCGCCTGTTGATGCTGATGACCCATCTGTTATTTTTGCTCCACGTATTCGAGTAGAGTATTCTCAAACGTTTGCCGGGACGGCTTCAAAGTGTATGAGCAGCGAGACAGTTAGTCAAATAAGCTCTCAAAGTCATGATTTCGAAGTGGAAAGTGATGGTAATGTTAATAATCTCACTTCACCGGATTTGGCGCTTTATTATGAAGGTGCTGATCAACAAGAAGGTGTAGGGTTAGTTTTTGAGAATATAAAAGTACCGCAAGGCGCAACGATTAAATATGCGTATATAGATTTTGTTGCGAAGAACACTACGACAGGCTCTGTAACGACCGAGATTAATATATTTGACGCAGATAACATTTTAAATCCAGACAACTTTTATGATAATTATGGCGTTAACCTTATCGCAGGCCCAACCTGGAATACTGACAATAACTGGACGGCTAACGCTACTTACCGTACGCCAGATATAAGTTCATTAATTAGTTCTGTGGTAAATCGCGGCGGTTGGGTACTCGATAACAATATAGCTTTCATGCTAAAGGGTAGTGCTGGTTACCACGAAGCTCATTCTTATTCCTCCCCTGGTAAAGCAGCAAAATTACGTATCGGTTATGAAGGTGTTTGGGAACCTGGCGTATCGACCATAAGGGATGATTTAAGAGCGGCAGTAGCAGCCTTAACACCTTCAGGTGGCACTCCGATTAGTGGAACCATGGCAGAGGCTGGATCGTATTTTAAGGGAGATCCTGTTTTCTATGGTTCGAGTCGTAATGGAAATCGACATAGCCGAGTAAGTCACCCTCTTTCTTATTCTGCGTCTGGAACGGTGATTCGAGACGCTGGATGTACAGATGAAAATCTTAGTGATTCTGATTGTGCTTCGGAGGTTATTTCAGGGACGCCCAATTATATTTCTCCGATTACCGATTCATGTCAAACAAACCATATAGTTTATCTAACCGATGGCTCATCAAATTCACATTTAGGCTCTACCAATACAATCTACTCTAACTGGAGTAATGGGGGCACGTGTAGTAGCAGTAATGGCGGCAATGATTGTTCTGAAAAAATGGCAGCATGGTTACACACAAACGATGTAGCACCAGGTGTAACAGGCAAGCAAACAATTACGACTCATATGATTGGATTCGGTCCGGGGGCAGATCCTGATCTTATGCAAGATATGGCCGAAGCCGGCGGTGGTGGATATTATTCACCGACTGACAGAGAGACGTTAATTAGTGACATTAGTAGTATTATTAATGATATATCAAATGTTAATACTACTTTCGTAACTTCAGGTGTAACGGTTAATCAATATAACCGATTGACTCATAATGATCAGCTGTACTTCTCTTTATTTACGCCTTCAGCAGGGGTTACATGGCCTGGAAATATCAAACGTTATCGACTTTCTAATGGTGCCATTGTAGACACCAACGACAATGGAGCAATTGATCCATTAAATTCAGAATTTAGAGATGAAGCGCAGAGTATCTGGAGTTCTGTCGTTGATGGTAATGATGTAACTGTTGGTGGTACAGCTGAGAACTTACCAACACCGAGAAATCTTTTCACTGATATAGTGAGTGATAATATTACTAATGTGGGCAACAAAGTACATGACGGTAATACAGGAATCACTGAGACTTTGCTAGGCAGTGTTACAACCAGCCGAAGAACTGAAATTCTGCATTGGGCAGAAGGTTATGATATCAATTCTCCGGACTACGATTCTTCCGATAAAACATCGGCACCTAGTCGAAAAGATATAGGTGATCCTTTACATTCTCAGCCAACTGTATTGCAATATAATAGTCCATCAACCACTCGAATTTATGTGGGGACTAATCATGGCTATTTGCATTCATTCAACGCTGATGATGGTGCAGAAGAATGGGCATATATCCCACAAGACTTGTTATCTCGTCTAGATACGATTGTCAGAAATCCTAACGGCAGTCACTCCTATGGTATGGACGGCTCGGTATCCATTCATTTGGAAGATGCTAATAGCAATGGAGCTGTGGATTCTGGTGATAAGGCTTATTTATATATCGGTCAGCGTCGTGGGGGCAAAGACTATTTTGCTTTCGATATTACCGACCCGAACGCGCCTAAATTAATGTTCCAAATTAAAGGGGGAGCAGGTGTGTTTACCCAATTAGGTGAAACTTGGTCTACTCCGACTATCACAAAAATGAATTTATCAGGCGTAAACTCTGATAATTTAGTGATGATTTTTGGTGGTGGCTACGATGATCTCCAAGATGTAGAGGGAACCGGAAGTGCATCTGACGGCGTTGGTAATATTGTTTATATAGTTGACGCGTACGACGGTAGCCTGTTATGGAATTCGGTGGATAATACTGTTGCCCATGGAGGAAGTGCTGGCTCTGTGACAACTATGAATGGAGTTCCGTCACAGGTTACAGCTTTTGATATTGATGACGATGAGTTAATTGATCATCTGTATGTGACAGATACAAAAGCTCAGGTTTTTCGATTTGATGTGGATAATACTACAGGCTCTATAAAAGGAGGCCGGATTGCACATTTGAATGATACTGGTAACGCAAATAACAGACGTTTTTATTACTCAGCAGATACTGCATTGATACGTCAGGTTGGCGATAGCTTTATATCGGTATCAATCGGTTCTGGTTATCGAGCCCATCCTTTAAACGAAGACATTGATGATCACTTTTATGTGTTAAAAGATAAAGGGGCGCTATCAAAGTCCTTTGATATGGATGCATCTATGGGAGATTTACAAGATGTGACGTCGCTAGTAGATGGTGACGGAAACGGCGTGTCTGATGCGGTCGAGTTATTAAATGATGAAGTTTCTTCGAAAAAGGGCTGGTATATTTCATTTAGCACTACTGGAGAAAAAGTGATTGAGAGATCGATTACTTTTAATAATGCGGTTATTTTTACTAGTTATGTTCCGCCAGGATCTACCGGTAGTGTTTGTCAGGCAGCGGCCGGCGGAGGGCGTGTATACGCGCTGAATATTTTAAATGGTAACCCTTACGTCGACACTAATTACGATGGTTCGTTAACGGAAAATGATCGTTATGCGGATTTAGTGGGAGGCGGTATAGCTCCCCCTCCACAGATTTTGTTGGAAGGTGGCGGCGATGCGACCTCAGGTGGAGTCTCACCTAGACTGTGCGTCGGAACGGAGTGCGGGTTCGATAATATGTTACCTCCAATTTCTGACGGTTTGATGGGGATTAAGTGGAGAAGGGACTAGATGTAGACATTCGTAAAGGGTGACAACATTGTGTAACGTGTATTTTAGAATAGTTCAATGAGAAAGATTAATAGCAGGCTAATGATATGAAGATAATTAAGCAAAAAGGATTTACATTGGTAGAGTTAGTGATCGTTGTCGCAATTATAGGCATTATCGCGACAATTGCTTACCCATCCTACGACCAATATATCACCCGTGCTAAACGAGGTGATGCCATGAGCGCACTTATGCTGGCCTCGCAAGCGATGGAACGGTACCGATCTAATCCCCCGTATAGTTACGATGTGCCCGCTCTGGCGGATATATCTGCTGTTCAAGTTCCAGTTGAAGGTGGAACGGCCTATTACGACCTCACATTAAATAGCAATGATACAACTTATACTTTAACGGCAACGCCAACAGGAAGTATGTCTGGAAAGAAGGTTTTAACTCTGACTCATACTGGTGCAAGAACGTGGGGGGGGGATGCATGCTGGCCTGAGGCTGGCAGTACATGTTAGAAATCTAGCGCTCTGTTCAAAAAGTTATCGTTTAAATCTAGTTTAGACGATAACTCTTAAGCTCAGCCATTCGAACGTCTTAATCAATAAGCCTAGAAAATCTGCGGTGTTGTAAATACTTTTGCCATTTTATTCCCGTCCCAAAGATAGAAATCTGTCATACCTTTCACGTCAGTCACTTGTAGTGAATATTTCAAGTTTTTAATTGAAAGCTCTTTATCTGTAAATTTTTTGAGCTGACCAGTCTGGGTCCATTTTACAAACGCATTTTGAGGATTTTTTGAATCGCTACTTAATAGATGTAATTTGTAACCTCTAAATGCAGAAATATAGGCGACTAATTGAAAATCATTTTCGTATTTAGTAAATCCAATCCAGTCAGGCTTATTATCGCCATTATAATCTCTCTGTGTTTCCCAAGGACACATCAATTCCATCGAAGCGACAAAGTCTAGTAACTTGTCACTTGGTTTGAATTCTAATCGTTGGTGCGCCGTTTGTTCTATTTTCTTAAATTGTTTAAATAATTCCGATTGGCAGTACTGTCCAGACTTAATTTCGGCGACTAACTCTTCTGACTGGACGGATGCTGAACTAATAATAGCGGCCGTTAAGAGCGACAACAGACATTTTTTCATAATAAGGAAGACCTATTTTTATTCGATTTTGATCATTATAGGATGAATTAGAGTGAAACACGCACAATTGATGCACAAAATCACTTGAAATACCCCAATTACATGACTTTTCTGGTAGAATTCGCGCCTTTATTTTATCGACATTTGAAATACATTAAAAGATTCGATAATCGATTTTTTGGATGCTGCGCAACACAACAGTATTGGAACATTAAACATGCGAAAGCAGGATTTTCAATTTGAACTACCGGCAGAGCTAATTGCTGAAAAACCCAGTAAGCAGCGCTCAGGTAGTCGATTATTGATTGCGAATCCAAAATCGAATCAATTGTCCCACAAGGTATTTGCCGATTTAGTCGAACATCTTAACGATAAAGATTGTTTGATTTTCAATAATACTCGAGTGATACCCGCTCGTTTAATTGGTAAACGCGAGTCAGGAGGCAAAGTTGAAGTTCTTATAGAAAGATTGAGAGCGGGTAAACTCTCGGAGACCTGTATAGCTCAAGTAAGAGCGAGCAACACTCCAAAAGCTGGCGCAATAATTATCATTGATAAAGAGTTTCAATTAGAAGTCGTCAGCCGCATTGATGGTTTTTTTGAGTTAAGAAATTTATCGAATGATACGTTGGCCACATTGGTTGACAGGTTTGGGGAGATGCCTTTACCGCCTTATATTGAACGTCAAGCTGATGAGTTTGACAAAGAGCGATATCAAACAGTTTACGCTAAAAATGCAGGCGCTGTTGCAGCGCCAACAGCAGGGTTACACTTTGATGAGCAATTATTAAACAAAATAGAAGCTAAAGGTGTGCAACACGATTTTGTTACCTTGCATGTGGGAGCCGGAACTTTTTCGCCGGTAAGAGTCGACGATATATCGGAACACAAAATGCACTCTGAATGGTTTAATGTGCCGGAATCAGTTGTGAGTTTGGTTGCTGAAACAAGGGCTAGTGGTGGGCGGGTGATAGCAGTTGGTACGACATCAGTTCGGTGTTTAGAGTCCGCTTCTATATCTGGAACACTCAGAGCGTCGAGTGGTGAGACTAACATCTTTATTACTCCGGGATATCAATTTAAGAGTGTGGATGCGTTGGTGACGAATTTCCATTTATCGGAATCGACATTAATTATGTTAGTGAGTGCATTGGCAGGGCGAGAATTTATTCTTAACGCCTACTATGAGGCAATAACCGAGAGTTATCGATTTTTTAGCTACGGTGATTCCATGTTTATAGAAAATCGAATTTAAGATTAGCGCATTAATTAGTTTAAAAGCCGAACAAAACGGTGATGAGCACAATATGAAATACCAGTTATTAAAAACATCAGGAAAAGCGAGACGAGGTCAAATTGAGTTTGAGCGTGGCACTATCGAAACGCCCGCTTTTATGCCTGTTGGTACCTATGGAACGGTTAAAGGAATGTCTCCGGAGCGAGTTGCGGCGACGGGTGCTGAAATATTACTTGGTAACACTTTTCATTTAATGTTGAGGCCTGGCACTGAAATTATCCAGATGCACGGTGATTTACATGATTTTATGAATTGGCAAGGACCTATACTGACTGACTCAGGAGGATTTCAAGTATTTAGTTTAGGAGAGTTACGCAAGATTTCTGAGGAAGGAGTGACCTTCCGTTCGCCAGTTAATGGCGATAAAGTTTTCCTTGGTCCAGAAGAATCTATGCAGGTCCAGCGTAAATTAGGCTCAGATATAGTGATGATTTTCGATGAGTGTACGCCTTATCCAGCGACGTTCGAACAAGCTGAGACTTCGATGCAACTTAGTTTACGTTGGGCGGAACGTTCGAAAGTCGCTCATGCTGATAATCCTTCTGCACTGTTTGGTATTGTCCAGGGCGGAATGTACCCAGAGTTACGGGATATTTCTCTTAATGGACTCAAAAAGATAGGGTTTGATGGTTATGCTATTGGCGGTTTATCCGTTGGTGAGTCAAAAGAAGAAATGAAACTGATTTTAGATAACCTTGCTTATAAACTGCCAGAAGATAAACCTCGTTATTTGATGGGGGTTGGAAAGCCTGAAGATTTAGTCGAGTCAGTAAGAAGAGGCATTGATATGTTTGACTGCGTCATGCCCACACGAAATGCACGCAACGGTCATTTATTCACTCGAACAGGTGTTGTAAAATTACGGAATAGCCCGAATAAGAAAGATTCCGGGCCTATTGACGACGCATGTGGCTGTTATACTTGCAGAAATTATAGTCGAGCTTATCTCCATCATTTGGACAAATGCAGCGAAATGTTTGGAGCAGAATTAGCAACAATACACAATTTGCATTATTACCAAGACTTAATGCGAGGATTGCGGAATTCGATAGAAACAGGTAAATTCGATGAGTTTGTTCAAGAGTTTTACCAGGCCAGAGGCTTAGAAGTTCCTCCTGTGGCAATCGAACAAGATTGATATAGCTTTCCTGCTGTTAAGACCTAGCGGTATAGTAAAAAGTTAAAGTACTTCTAGAAATAGAAAGAATTAGATAAATTATAAGAAATGAAACTAAAAACAAAGAGGATTAATCCATGTTCATAAGTAGCGTACAAGCTGCAGAAGCAGCACCAGCAGGAGCCGATGGAACCAGTACTATCATAATGATGGTCTTGTTTGCCGTGGTATTTTATTTTCTATTAATAAGACCGCAAAGCAAACGAGCTAAAGAACACAAAACAATGTTAGAAGCTGTTCAAAAGGGCGATGAAGTGGTTACAAACGGCGGTATTATAGGTAAGGTCAGCAAGATTACTGATGGATTCGTCATTTTAAACGTTGCTCAAGGTGTCGAAGTGAAATTCCAAAAGCACGCCGTCACAGCAACTCTTCCCAAGGGCACGATTAAAGAAATTAATAGCTAATGCTATCATTTTTCAACGATTGACGAATGCAGCCATATATCGTTTGGCTGCAACAAACCGTTGGCCCGAATTTGTGGTCAATTTAGAATTTAGAGAAAGACTTTATGTTTACAAATCAGGACTACCTACGACCCATTAATACCTATCCTGCATGGAAGTATTCGATGCTGGTTATTCTCTTATTAATAGGTGCTATTTTTGCTTTACCTAATATCTATCCACCCGATCCCGCAATTCAAATTACTAAAGACAACGGTTCTTTAATCGACGTGTCGTTGTTCAAAGAGATACAGGATCAATTGGAAGAAAAAGGGCTTACACTTAAGTCGGCGAAAGTAGAAGACGGTAAGTCCTTAATTCGATTTGAAAACAAAGATGATCAATTTAAAGCCAGTGATGAAGTTCCCAAGTTCTTATCAAGTAAGGGATTCAATCAACACATTGTTGCAATTAACTTAGCGCCAACGACACCTGATTGGTTGAAGTCGATGGGCGGGGCACCGTTGAACCTAGGGCTGGACTTACGGGGTGGTGTTCAGTTCTTAATGCAGGTTGATATGGATTCTGCGATGGACAAAAAACTTCAACAATATGTTACTGAAATTAAAACACTTATGCGGACCAATGAAGTTTATTATTCTTCAATCGTAAAAACGAGTGACCGCCAAATAGTAGGACGCTTTCGTTCAGCTGAATTGAGAGACAAAGCTGAAATAGAAATCAGAACGGGTTATGGTTTTTTTCGAACTCGAACGCGAGATTCTGAGAGTATTTTTGAACTCGTGATGGATATGGAAGAAGCGAAAATCAAAGAAACACAAGATTATGCAGTAGACCAAAACATTGCGACGTTTAGAAATCGTATTAATGAACTTGGGGTAGCCGAGCCATTGATTCAAAAACAAGGTAAAGACCGAATTCTAATTCAACTTCCCGGCGTGCAAGATTCAGCTCAAGCGAAACGAATACTCGGAAAAACTGCTACATTAGAATTTAGAATGGTCGATCAAGGTGCCAGTCCCACAGCAAAAAGAGCACCAGCTGGTTCAGAAAAAATTAAAGATCAAAACGGTAGCATCTCCTGGATAGTGAAGAAGAAAGTTATCGTTAACGGCACACAAATTGTGGATGCGACACCAGGTTTCGATCCACAAAACGGTCAACCTCAAATTAGTGTAAAGCTTGATAGTGATGGCGGTTCTAAGATGCTTGCCAATACTACTAAGAACACAGGGAAATTAATGGCTATTGTAATGGTTGAAACCAAAGCCATTTATGAAAGAACAGAGTCTGGTGAACTGAAAGTAGTCGCTAATGAAACGATTAAAGAAGTGATTAGCGCACCAAGAATCAATGGTGTGTTTGGTGCTAGTTTTCAGGTGACTGGTAGCTACACCCCCGCTGAAGCGAGCGAGTTCGCTTTAATTCTAAGAGCAGGTTCTTTGATCGCGCCAACTTATATCATCGAAGAAAGAACTATTGGTCCAAGTCTTGGTGAAGAAAATATTCGAATGGGCATGAATTCAATTGTTGTGGGATTTATAGCAGTATTACTATTCATGCTGGTTTATTACAAGTTATTTGGATTGGTCGCTAATATTGCATTGTTCAGCAATTTAATTTTTATCGTTGCGATTATGTCACTAATTCCTGGGGCAACGTTAACGCTACCAGGTATTGCTGGTATCGTATTAACTGTGGGTATGGCTGTCGATGCGAACGTGCTGATTTTTGAGCGGATAAGAGAAGAACTGGCTGATAATGTTAATCCGGCACAAGCGATTCACAATGGTTACGATAAGGCATTCTCTACTATCGCTGATGCTAACGTAACAACGCTTATTGCTGCACTGGTACTTTTTGGAATAGGTACCGGCCCCGTTGCCGGATTTGCTGTGACTTTATTAATTGGAATATTGACTTCAATGTTTACTGCTATCGTAGGTACTCGAGCGGTGGTTAATCTGATTTATGGCGGAAAATCCGTCAAGAAACTATCGATATAAGAGGCGAACAAAGTGCATATATTAAAATCAAATCTGAATATTGATTTCAACCAGTACCGAAAGCTAGCAAACGTTTTCTCGGTCTTGTTATTGATCGCGTCAATTACCTCAATCGCTTTGAATGGATTGAATTTAGGGCTCGATTTTACCGGCGGAACCTTACTCGAAGTTCGTTATGAGCAGGATGTTGACCGAGATAAAGTTCAACTACAACTTGGACAAGCAGGCTTTGAAAAGTCAGTCGTTCAGTACTTTGGAACTTCAAAAGATATAACCATTCGTTTGGCTCCACAAACTGGTCGAAAAGCAGATGAAATTGGAAATGAAGTTCTTACCGCATTACGAGCTGACGAGGTTGGTAAAGTCGTTATGCGAAGAATAGAATTTGTAGGCCCTTCTGTTGGTGATGAACTAGCAGAGCAAGGCGGATTAGCGATGCTAGTCGCGCTAGTATTTATCATGATTTATGTTTCTCTTCGGTTCGAATGGAAATTCGCTTTGGGCTCTGTAGCAGCATTAGCACATGATGTATTTATTACTATGGGGCTCTTTTCAATCATTGGAATGGAGTTTAACTTGGTTGTTTTGGCTGCTATTTTAGCGGTTATCGGTTATTCCCTAAACGATACTATTGTGGTATTTGACCGAATTAGAGAAAATTTCTTGAAGTTACGAAAGTCTGATTCAGGAAAAATAGTCAATATTTCTTTAAATCAAACACTCTCAAGAACGTTGATGACGTCGATCACTACATTGTTGGTTCTAATTGCTCTTTTCTTCCTAGGCGGAGAGCTCATTCATGGATTCGCGACAGCACTAATTGCTGGTGTGTTTATTGGTACTTATTCATCTATTTACGTCGCAAGTAACATTGCGTTAGTTCTAGGAATTACCAAAGATGATCTCATGCCGGTTGAAATTGAAAAAGAAGGCGCTGATCAAGATGCGTTAATGTAATACGGACCAGGTATTAGTACCTAACCAATCGTTGTACAGCGTAAGTTACGCCGATATTAAACAGATAGCTCTCACAAGTGGTGTGGGAGCTTTTTTTATTTTTAAATGTTGAATAATTATTAGACTATAATTAGATCAACAGAAGCTCCTCTGGAAAGCCAATGTCCCATTCTACTGATAAAAACACCGAAAAAGAATCCATATGTGATTCTGCCAATGAGTCCAAATCAACCAATGAACTCACT
Organism: Kangiellaceae bacterium; assembly: GCA_019090895.1. Taxonomy (GTDB): domain Bacteria; phylum Pseudomonadota; class Gammaproteobacteria; order Enterobacterales; family Kangiellaceae. The sequence continues at coordinate 13,222 of JAHRVB010000206.1, read as the reverse complement.
TTTGCAGATCTTTCACTGCCCTCTGAATTACTAAGAATACTTGACGAAATTGGATACGAGAAACCTTCACCAATTCAATCGCAAAGTATCCCGGTATTACAATCTGGGGCTGATATTATTGGTCAGGCTCAAACTGGAACAGGCAAGACCGCAGCGTTTGCTTTGCCTTTACTGGCGAAAATCGATGTGAATTTAAGAAAGCCACAAGCTTTAGTTTTAGCGCCCACACGAGAATTAGCCATACAAGTCGCAGAAGCTATCAATACCTATTCTAAGTATATGAAGGGGTTCCAAGTCGTACCTATTTATGGCGGACAGTCGTTTCCGGTGCAATTGAAGCAATTATCTCGAGGTCCCCAAGTCATTGTAGGTACACCTGGACGAGTAATGGATCACATGCGCAAGGGAAAAATAAATTGGGAGCATATGCATACTCTCGTTCTTGATGAAGCTGACGAAATGTTAAGAATGGGCTTCTTGGAAGATGTCGAATGGGTATTGGAACAAACTCCAAACGATCGACAGATAGCGCTTTTTTCAGCGACGATGCCGAAAGAAATCAAACGAGTGGCCGATCGCTTTTTAAATAAACCGCAAGAAATTAGAATCAAGACCAAAACAGCGACTGCGACTACAATAGAGCAGTCATATTTAACGGTTTCACACCACGCCAAAGTAGATGCTTTAACTCGAATCTTGGAAGTGGAAGAGTCAGATGCGATTATTATTTTTGCGCGCACAAAAACCGCAACGACAGAGTTAGCAGATCGATTGAGCGCAAGAGGATACGCAGCTTCCGCGATTAATGGCGATATGCAACAATCGGCAAGAGAAAAGACAATCGATCAGCTTAAGAAAGGTCGACTTGATATTCTTGTAGCAACGGATGTAGCAGCAAGAGGGCTAGATGTGAGTCGAATATCCCATGTTATTAATTACGACATTACTCAAGACGTCGAGTCTTATGTGCATCGAATTGGTCGGACAGGCCGGGCCGGAAGAGAAGGTAAAGCGATATTATTCGTGACGCCTCGCGAGAAAAGGATGCTTTATTTAATCGAAAAAACGACCGGTAAGAAAATACAACGAATTGGTTTACCTTCGACGGACGAAATTAACGATCAACGAGTTGAGCGGTTTAAAGCTAAGATTACGGAAACCATAGATTCTGGTAAATTAGATCCTTATTTAGAAATTTTGCAAAACTACCAACTTGAGACCGATCTAACAGGTATACAAATCGCTGCAGCGCTGGCTAGTTTGGCACACGATAAAACACCTTTGTTGGTAGAAGATTTACCTTCCCCCAAAGAGCAACGTAGAGAGCGAAGCGAAAAACGTGGTTCTGAAGAAAATTATGGACGCGAAAGAAAGAAGCATCGTAAAGGAAGAGACGGGCAAGACCACTCGGGAAAAGATTTCGCAAAAGAAGCGGAAGCGCTAGCAGAATATCCAAAGATAGAAATGCAGCGCTATGTGATGATGGTAGGATTTCACGCAGGATTGAAACCCGGAAATGTTGTTGGAGCAATTGCCAATGAAGTCGATATCGAAAGTAAATACATTGGTCATATTAAAATCTATGATGATTTCTCGACAGTTGATCTTCCTGGAAAATTACCCAAGGACGCATTATCTCACCTTAAAAAAGTGAGAGTTGCCGGTAAGCCAATGAATCTTACAAAAGCTAATGAGTTTAGTATGGATAAATTGAAGGGACGGTCTTCCAAGGATGATTCTGGAAGAAGAAGCAAAGGGAACAATCAATCTGAAAAGAGTTTTAAGGATAAGAAACGAAAGCCACGCCGTTCAAATAAGTCCTAAAATGTAATGGTCTAAATTTCGACTAAAACAAAAAAAAGGGAAGTAATCACTTCCCTTTTTTGCGTCTGAAGAGTGGTAACTACCAGATCTTGACTCGTTCTTCTGGAGCCCTGTACATTCCGTCGCCTGCTTTAACCTCATAAGCTTTCATAAATTCTGGCATGTTCATGAGTGTGCCATTACCTCTATAGGGCGCTGGAGAATGAGAATCCGTTGCGATTCGACTTCTCAGTGCTTCTTCTCTAAACTTGTAAGCCCATATTTGAGCCCATGACATAAAGAATCGCTGCTCGCCTGATAAACCATCAACAACTGGTGATGGGCTATCTTTTTGTGAAATGGTGAAAGCGCGGTGAGCAATCGTAAGCCCGCCCAAATCTCCGATGTTTTCGCCTAACGTCATTTCACCATTAATGTGCTCACCAGGTAATGGTTCGAACTGAGAGTACTGAGTTGCGAGTTGTTGAGTTCGAAGTTTAAATTCTTCCAAATCTTTTTCAGTCCACCAATTTCGTAAAACGCCATCGCCATCAGATTTCGAACCCTGATCGTCAAACCCGTGTCCCATTTCGTGGCCAATAACACCACCAATCCCACCATAGTTCACCGCGTCGTCAGCTTCCATGTTGAAAAATGGCGGTTGTAAAATTGCTGCGGGAAATACAATTTCATTCATAACCGAATTATAATATGCATTGACAGTCTGAGGTGACATTCCCCACTCTGATTTGTCGATGGGTTTTCCCAGCTTATTGAGTTCATAGTTGTAGGAGTAGAGTGACGCTCGCTCATAATTTCCGGCTAAATCATTGGGTTTAATTTCTAGCGCACTATAATCACGCCATTTATCAGGATACCCAATCTTTGGTGTGAATTTAGCTAATTTATCTAATGCTTGTTCTTTAGTTTTCTCGCTCATCCAATCAAGACCGATAATCGCTTCTTTGTAGGCGGCTCTCAAGTTCTCAACTAGCTTGATCATTTTTGCTTTAGCTTCTGGTTTGAAGTGTTTTTGAACATATATTTTTCCAACCACTTCACCTAAAAGTCCATTAACGGAATTAACACCTCGTTTCCATCTGGCTTCTTGAGTTGGGGTTCCGCTTAACTTGGTCGAATAAAAGTCAAAATTTTGCTTATCGAAGTCTTCGCTTAAAATACCTGCGGCAGAATTGATCAAATTCCATTGAAGGTAAATCTTCCAATCTTCTACTTTGGTATCACTAAACAGTGTTGAAAAGTTTTCGAAGTAGGATTTCTCTCGAACAATCACATGTGTCTCAGCTGAAAGACCCGCAGTTTGCAAATAGGCCTCCCAGTTAAATGACTTAGTGAGATTAGAAAGTTCGCTAGTTGCGATTTTGTTGTAGGTCTTGTTTCGATCACGTCTTTCTGTTCTGCTCCAATGTAAGTCGGCTATAGCTGTCTCTAGACTCATTATTGTCTTAGCGTTTTCAAGGCCGCCTTTGGTGCCTGCGAGTTCGAGCATTTTACCGACATGAATTAAGTAGTCAGCTCTAAGTTGAACTGATTTTTCATCATCTTTAAAGTAATATTTCTTGTCAGGAAGACCTAACCCAGACTGAGTAAAATAAGTTATATAACTGGTCGGATTCTTGGAATCGTTGTTAATCCAAAACCCAAAGGGAGCACTACTTCCAATTTTTTGAGTGGTGGCAAAATAAGCTGAGATATCATCGTGATTATTTAATGCATGGATTTTTGCTAACTCAGGCTCTAATGGCGCCATTCCCAGTAGATTAAGTTTTTCGACATTCATGAAACTATTATATAAATCGCCTACTTTTTGAGCGTCAGAGCCTGGCTTTACATCTGTTAATAGAGCGGTCTCTTCAATTATATCTCTCACATCACGACGAGATTTATCTCTAAGTGCTGTAAATGAGCCATAGGTCGATTTATCTTCCGGAATAACGGTATTGTCTAGCCAAGTACCGTTTACATATCGATAGAAATCGTCTTGCGGTCGAACTGTTCTATCCATATTTTCTAATACAATGCCAGATTTTAAGATTGGCTGATGTTGTTTAGTCTGTGCATTTAAGTCATTTTCCGTTGAATCAGTTTGGCTATTATCGCCGCATGCCGCTATAACTGTGGCGCAAACAGCACCTAGTAGTAATTTTCTGGTTATTGGAGTGGAACTTTTATTATGGGGTAAATGATTTTTTAAATGCACTACTGCCTCCTATATATCTAGTAATTATTTTAAGTAGGGACCAAAATTGGTCAAAATTCAGCTCAGTTGTGGACAACTAGTTTTCACAAAGTCGAATTAACTCGACATAAAAACATAGAATAGTGAAGCGTCGCAACCTTCTAATGAGCTATATTTAGTAACGAGATGTTAAGAAAACACGCTAAATGATTGGGCTGAATTCAATATTTAGCCAAACATACGAAACGTCAATGATTGAGAGAACCAATGAACGATAAAGTTAAGACTTATGAAGCGATAGATGCCGGTTTATTAGTGGCGTTACCTAATCCATCGGGTGCTGCTTACGAAATTAAAATAAAAGTGCCTGAGTTTACGTTTTTAGGTGTAGGTGGCCAGCCTGATTTTGCTCAAATGTATCTAACATTCTACCCAGGTAAGAAGATAATTGAGCTCAAGGCTCTTAAAATTTACGTTTATCAGCTGAGAGATATTATTGTTTCTTATGAACGGTTAATAAATATCATTTACGATCATCTGGTGGAATCTTACGAGCCCGATCGATTACGAATTGTTATGCACTGTAATCCACGGGGTGGCATTAGTTCTCACTTAACCATCGATTCTGATTGGAAGAGTCGTGGAGGTGAAGAAAAATATAAAGACTGGATCGGTAACGGAGATGAGTGGCAGAGACTCGATTAGTACTTATCGGGTACAATTGATAGAGAGTTATTCTTGATACTCTCTATCAATGTTTTACACTGATTAGGCCCCGATTATTTGATGGATTGAAACCATGCTTCCATTTTTTCATCGAGAATAGGCATTGGTAAACTGCCATCGACCAATATCTGAGTGTGAAATTTCTTAATATCAAATTTCTTGCCCAATAATTTCTCTCCTCGACTCCGTAGTTCTCTAATCTTTCGTTGACCTACTTTATAAGCCAATGCTTGACCTGGCATAACAATATACCGTTCCACTTCCGATTCTACGTCCGATTTAGCCATTGATGAATTATCTAACATATACTGAATCGCTCTTTCCCGGCTCCATCCAAAGGAATGTAAGCCCGTATCAACCACAAGACGCATCGCTCTCAACTGTTCGTCAACTAATCGGCCATACCACATGTAAGGGTCTGTAAATAAACCAAGTTCTTTGCCTAGACTCTCTGCGTACAATGCCCAACCTTCGTTAAACACAGTATATCCGCCATATTTTCTAAAGCTAGGCAATCCTTCTACCTCCTGTTGAATGGCTATTTGAAAATGGTGGCCAGGGGCTGCTTCATGAATAGAAAGTGTTTCCATGATGAACTTGGGCTGTGATTTCATATTATAAGTGTTGATATAAAATATTCCTGGTCTAGAGCCGTCTGGTGAGGGGGACTGATACGATGCTCCTGCTGAAGACGCCGCTTGAAAATCAGGGACGGGTTTGACGACATAGTCGGCCTGTGGGAATACCTCAAATAGTTTAGGTAGAGTTGCATCAATTTTAGATTTAGTTTGTTCGTAAGCATGGATCAACTCTTCAGGCTTCTCAAAATAGAATTGGTCGTCTGTTCTTAAAAAGTTAAAAAATTCTGCTAAGTTGCCTTTAAAACTCACTTGATGTTTTACTTTCTTCATTTCGCTTAAAATTCTTGATACTTCGCTTAATCCAAAATTATGAATTTCCTCCGCTGTCAACGGGAGAGTGGTGTGAACCTGAATCATATATTCGTACCAACTCTTACCATTGGGAAGATCCGATAAGCCGACGGATTTTCGAGAATGAGCGAGGTAGTCTGTAGAAATATACTGGAGGGTTTTTCTATAAGCTGGAACAATAGTTTCTTCGATCATTGCAGAATATTCGGTTTTTAAATTCTGTCTTGCTTTGCCCGTTATATCCTCAGGAATACTTTGTAATGGAGAATAGAAAACACTGTCTTCAATGTTGTCTACAACATGAGCTTTTAGTTGCGGTATTAGTTTCTCAACGATAGAGCGGGGCAGGACAACCCCCTTTTTAACACCTAGTTTCATGGATTGAACTACACTCTCCATCCATTCTGCGAAGCCTAGGCTTCTTTTCATAAAGTTCCGGTAATCTTTTTCGTTAGAAAAGGGCTGTGCGCTTTGACCAGAGCCTAGTACCGCATAAAAGTTATGCATTCCGTTCATTTGATTGATTGGTGCGAGATGGAATGGATATTTAGAGGATGCTAGGCTTTGTTCACGGTCCCCTTTAAATATTTTGTAGGTCAATAGTGCTTGGGCTTTGAGTTTAGAGGAATCTATGTGATTAATTTTCTCAAAATACTGATTTTCAAAGACACGCTGTTTTTGTCGGTTTTGTTTACTTATTATAGGGCCAAATTTGTCATTGTATTGCTTCAATCCCTGGAATGTTGCTGATATGGGACTAAATTCAAATGATTCTGTACGATATTGTTCAACTAAATGAGCTAATTTTTCTTCCTCCTGTATCGCTGAGACTGATGATTCTGGGAGAACTGGAGGTGTTACTAGCGGGTTATTTGACTGGTTTGATTGACAGCTTGCTAGCACTGTAGCAGTTAGCAATGTCGCTAAAGGAAGTATTCTATTCATTATTTGGTCCCAAATGACTCGATTAAAATTAAAAGTGCGAGCGGGTACTTGGCCGCAACTAAGTCATTATGCAGAGATGCGAACAGGCTCAAAGTAAAGAATTGTTACTAAGTATTTATGGATACAGAATTGAAGCTGATAACACATTACGAAATTGCTTTTGATAGCTCTTTTATGACTAATTAAAGAGAGTTATTTATTTGTACCCGTAAGAACCCTTTAATAAGTACAAATGTCTGTTAATGTAATTCAACTATGAGGGATTATTAAATGGGATAATCTCTGCTGTTTTTTCCTTTCGTTTGAAGATGGTTCGTACCGAGGGAATAGAGGAAATATCGATTTCCATGCCGGAATAGAACAGTTCAGAATTATCGAAAAGTGATTGCATACGACTTGATTTAAATAATGATATGAGGATAAATTTGATAAGTTGTTGGTCTTCGAGTTGACCGAGGATTGCATCTTGGCGAGCTTCATCTATTTCGACTTGAAGTTTGAAGCTCGGGGTTAGTTTAGGACTATTACCGAATTCGACATCAAGTCTGTCCATGACATAACCTGCCTCCATAAATATTGGCTCGGCATTATTTAAACAGACAATGACTGACTTGAGTTTTTCAGCTGAAAGATTTCCGAATGTATTGGCTGATTGCTCTCGTTGAGCATCGTCTGTCTCAGTTTGGTTTTCATTCGAATGTACTTGGTCTTTATTCTTGTTAAAAAATCGACTAAACATAGGGACTTCCTGCGCCTGTTAAAACGGTCGAGTAATAATATTACTCTAGCATGCAGATCTCAAACGAGCAACTTATCACTCTGGATAGCTTTCAACGACTTAAGTTCTTTAGGGCTATTCCATCTGGTTATTGCAAAATAGCTGTTAATTAGTGGTGAAAATGCCGACGAGACCGCAATATTGATTAAAATTACTCAGCAGAGATCTATTTAAGTGAACAAGAAAGTAGAATTTCCATCGAACTCGTATCCTGTGGCACCTAGTGTGCTTGATGCGGTTAATCATTTCGATCAGCGCGAACTCAGTTGGTTGAGTGGTTATTGTGCAGGATTAGCTAAAGGGCGTGACGACGACTTTCAACCTCAGGCGATTGGTATTGCGGCCGAGAATGTCCAAAACACACCTGCTGTTGCAACTACGGTTAAAGTTCAAGTACTTTATGCTTCACAAACGGGTAATTCTGAAACGATAGCGCAGAGTCTCTTTAGTACTTTGGGGCAGGCTGGAATAACCGTTGAACTAACTAGTTTGAACGATTTTAAGCCAAAAGAGTTAGCCAAGAAAGACATTCTACTCTTTGCAATATCAACTCATGGTGAGGGGGAGCCACCAGATGATGCTTTGGATTTCTTCGAATTTTTATCAAGTAAACGTGCGCCTAAGCTAGATAAGGTTCAATACGCAGTGTTGGGACTTGGCGATTCGAGTTATGAGTTCTTCTGTCAAACAGGTAAAGACCTAGATCAAGCATTAAGTGGATTAGGGGCGACGCCAATTGTGGCACGAGTAGATTGTGACCTAGACTATGATCGTCAAGTAGAGCATTGGATTGAATCGGTTCGCTTAAAGCTTGCAATGTTAAAAAGTAGTCAAGATATAGCTTCAAACCCGGGCAAACAAGTGGGTAATGATTCGTTTGCCGGTCAAAGCAGTTATTCCAGAAAAAATCCATTTGCTGCCACGGTATTGAGCAACCAAAGAATTACAGGACGTGATTCCGACAAAGAAGTGCATCATATCGAACTGTCGATAGAAGATTCTGGTATCAACTATCAACCCGGTGATGGCGTTGGTATTTGGGCTAAGAATAGCGAGCTTACTGTTAAGGAAGTCTTAAAACTTGTCGGAGTCAATGCGGATACAATCGTTTCAATCTCTGAACAAGAAATATCTGTAAAGCAAGCTTTGTCAGAACGGCTAGAGCTGTCGCTAATCAACAAGAATTTCATCGAAGAGTATGCCAAGAAAGTTGCCGTCTTCGAATCAACGAAATCAGCTGAACTATTAAAGAAAGTCAATTCTGATTACGCTGCTTACATCGCAAATAATCAATTGGCCGATGTTATCGCTCTGGCGCCTATAACTCTATCGGCACAAGAATTGGTTGGTTTATTGAAACCTATTAAACCAAGAATTTATTCTATCGCGTCAAGTCCTTTAGCAACGCCCGAAGAAATACATCTAACAGTGAAATTACAAACAAGTGAAAACGACGCTAAAACTCGACTTGGTACCGCGAGTCGTTTTCTGATTCATGAACTAGATGAAGACCAAGAAGTGATGGTTTTTATTGAGCAAAATAATAGGTTCAGATTGCCAGAAAGCGACACTGACATATTAATGGTAGGGCCAGGAACAGGTATCGCTCCGTTTAGGTCATTCTTGCAACACCGAGAAGAACAAGAAGCAGCGGGCGATAGTTGGTTGTTTTTCGGTAATGCACATTTCAATTCTGAGTTTCTTTATCAAACTGAATTTCAGAAACAGCTAAAAAATGGTGTGCTTAGTAATTTGTCGGTTGCTTTTTCTAGGGATCAGCAAAACAAAGTTTATGTTCAAGATAAAATGTTAGAAAACGCGAAAGAAATATGGTTATGGATTGATAGCAATAAAGCAAGTTTCTATGTGTGTGGCGATATGAACTTTATGGCTAAAGATGTCGAAGCCGCTTTGTTACAGATTATTGAGTCGCAGGGTAATAAGTCGGCAGAGGATGCTAAAAACTATCTGAAAGACCTAAAGAGAAATGGTCGATATCAAAGAGATGTGTACTAAAATGAACGAAGAAAATATAACCGTCGAAAACAAGCTGAAAACTGTTGAAAATAGTCCGACTGATAATTCTGATGTGCAACAGGTTCAATATGATCCGCAGACACATTCGGAAGTAGAAACGATTAAAGTAAAAAGCGATTATTTACGCGGCACGATTACTCCCAGTTTACAAAATGAAGTGACAGGTGCCGTGGCTGATGATGATTTAATGCTGATTAAATTCCACGGAATTTATCAACAAGATGATCGTGATCTTCGAAATGAAAGGCGTAAACAAATGTTAGAACCACTCTATTCGTTTATGATCAGAGCGCGTATACCAGGTGGGGTTGCAACTTCTGAGCAGTACCAACAAATGGCCCAGTTAGCGACTAAATATACCAGCGGAAGCCTGCGGTTGACAACGCGCCAGGCGTATCAATGGCATGGTGTTTTTAAACGAAATCTAAAGACCACAATCGCCGGGATAAATGCGACCATGCTCGATACTATTGCGGCGTGCGGTGATGTTAATCGAAATGTTATGAGCAACCCGCTTCCCGAGGCTTCAGCAATTCATTCTGAGGTTTATGAGTGGTCGAAGAAAATCAGTGAGCATTTATTGCCTAAGACGAAAGCTTATCATGAGATTTGGTTGGATGGAGAGAAAGTTTCTTCGACTCAAGAGCCTATCTATGGTGAAACCTATTTACCGAGAAAGTTTAAGACGGCTATCGCTATTCCGCCTTATAACGATGTTGATGTTTATGCAAATGACCTCGGATTTGTTGCAATCGTTGAAGATAACAAGTTGATAGGATTTAATGTTCTGGTTGGAGGCGGAATGGGGAGTTCTCATGGTGATAATACAACTTATCCAAGAGTAGCGGATGTCATCGGTTTCTGCAAATTAGAACAGGTATTAGATGTTGCTGAAAATGTCGTCAAGGTACAACGAGATTTTGGTAATCGAGTAGTGAGAAAACATGCACGATTGAAATACACCATCGACCGATTGGGCATTGAAGGGTTTAAGCAAAAACTATTTTCTTATCAAGGTTTTGAATTAGCAGCTGCGAAACCATTTAAGTTTGAACATAATGCTGACCGTTATGGCTGGATGTTAGATGAGAATAATCACTGGCACCTTACATTATACATTCACAGTGGACGTATTATCGATAGTGAAGATTCTAAAATTTTTACCGGGCTATTAGAAATCGCAAAAATTCATCAAGGTGAGTTTCGGATTTCACCGAATCAGAACATGATCATTAGCAACATTAAGTTTGAAGACCGCGAAAAAATCGAGTCTTTATTGGCAGAATATAAAATTAGTATTGGCAAGTACGAAACACCAGCACGGTTAAACTCATTGGCATGTGTTGCATTTCCAACTTGCTCATTGGCAATGGCTGAAGCTGAAAGATATCTTCCCGACTTTATGAATAAAGTTGAAGCGCTATTGCACCGTTATGAACTCAGTAAGCAACCAATTAATATACGAATGACTGGTTGTCCAAACGGGTGTGCTCGTCCTTTCTTGGGAGAGATAGGATTCGTTGGCAAGGGACCAGGAAAATACAATTTGTATTTAGGCGCTAGCCATACCGGCGATAGATTGAATAAACTCTATCGAGAGAATATTGATGAGAAGACAATTCTCAATGAACTAGAACCATTACTTAAATCGTACGCTAAAGAGCGAGAAACTGACGAGAGTTTTGGAGATTTTGTTATTCGTACAGATGTTGTTAAAAGAGTTTCTAACGGACTAGACTTTCACTAGGTGGAGTATCAGATGTTGGACACAAGCCAAGTTGTTCCTCAACCATTAATTTGGGACGACAGTATGATTGTCACTAGCAATCTGCAGTTAGATAAACTGAAGGCTGAAGAACGAATTGTTTGGGCGTTGCAAAACCTGCCTGGAGAATTCGCGCTATCATCGAGCTTTGGCATTCAATCTGCTGTCAGTTTGCATATGGCGACCCAAATTATGCCGAATATACCGGTGATATTGGTGGACACTGGTTATTTGTTCCCTGAAACTTACCGCTTTATTGAAGAACTGAAAGAAACACTAAATTTGAATTTAAAAGTTTTTCGTTCCAAGGACAGTGCTGCGTGGCAGGAAGCGCGCTATGGGAAACTGTGGGAAAAAGGTGAAACTGAGCTTAATTTTTACAATCAAATGAATAAAGTCGAGCCAATGGAATATGGACTTCGTGAACTCAATACTCAAACCTGGTTTGCCGGTATTATGCGGAGTCAGTCGAGCACTCGTGCCGATATTCAAGTGTTACAAAAAATAAGAGGTCGATTAAAAATACATCCGTTAATTGACTGGAATAAGAGAATGGTTCACCAATATCTAAAAAGTAACAACTTGCCTTATCATCCCTTGTGGGAAGAGGGCTATGTTTCCGTCGGCGATATCCATAGCACGACACCCTTATTAGTAGGTATGAATGAAGAAGATACTCGCTTTGGTGGTGTTCAGCGAGAATGTGGTTTACACGAGGATACCTTGTCGGGACTCTAGTCGAAGTCTCGTATTACTGTTGGATACTTCGGCAATTCAGTTCTCTATCTAAATATGCCACATCGTGTGCATGGGTAAGTTGGATTCATTTTCTGGTGAATCTTTTGTTTTATCAGATTTATTTTCGTTAGTTAAATACGAATTGACTTCTTCTCTTGATAAGTGAGGCGCGAACAATTCTATAAATGCATACATATAGTTTCGCATCAATAAGTTCTTATTAAAGGCCAACCAGGTCGTGCAGCGAGGCAGCATGCCACGAGTTGAATAACTAATTAGGTCTGAATCAACTTTTGAATCGAAAGCCATTTCGGCAACGATACCGATCCCAATATTTTTTCGAACATATGTTTTTATAACATCTGCATCTCGAGCTGTAAAAACAATGTTGGCTAAAAGATCTTTTTTGCTCATCGCATTAACTAAACCAGAGTTTCCCGTGGCCGGTTCTTTATAAGTCACGATAGGAAAAGAAGCGATATCTTCTAATGACAATTGTTTTAAATTACCTAGTTCATGGTCCTGAGGAAATAGGATCACTCTGTCCCATTCATAGCATGGAATCTTAATGATATCAGGATGGAGGCTTTGGTTGTCCGACGCGATGGCAAATTCTATTTTTTGTTCGAGCAACATTTGAATTATATGATCGACAGAGGAATGCTGAATATCAATGGCTAAGTTTGGATATCGCTGATGAAACCGGGTAAGTACTGTAGGAAGTACGTACTTAGCTTGCGTTTGAGTCGTTGCTAGTCGAAAAGAGCCGTGTTCAACTTGGTTCTTATCTTCGGATAAGCGTTTGATATTTTCTACTTCTTGTAGCGCTCTACGAGCATGTAGGACTACCTGTTCGCCACTGGCCGTTAAACCAATAAGTTGTTTACCGCTTCGTTCAAATATTTTTAGGTCTAGTTCTTCTTCAAGAAGCTTTAATTGCTTACTAATTCCAGGCTGAGAAGTGTAAATTCGTTCTGCGGCGGTGGTGATATTAAAATTATTTTCCACTGTTGCAAGTAAATATCTTAATTGTTGAAGTTTCATAGTTTGGGTGGGTTGCTTAAATATAATAAATGAAAGTGGTTACTATCCCTCAAATTTAGCATTCACGGGGGATAATAGCTATTCCTATAAGTTATTTAGGAAGAAGTAATATCTATTTCATATTGTTCGGGATTAATGTTCTGATAGATGATACAGAATTAGCCGCAAAATATCGGTAGGAAGATGAGCAATTTATCTGAGAATACAATTCAAATTGGTGGCAAAGCGGTTAATGCTCGTGATGTTAACAATAG
>JAHRVB010000205.1 GCA_019090895.1 Kangiellaceae bacterium | reverse complement strand
ATGAGAACCGATAGCGAATATCTCAATGCGGATTGGCTAATGTCTGATTTTGGTGTAAGATTTTTCATGGTTGTCCTTTAGTTCGCTTTAGTTCGAGTGCTTATCGAGTAAATAGCGACAAAAATTAAACGGAAAAACAGCTAGCAAGTGAACCAAACAAAACATGAGTAGGTTGGACGCTCTTGAAGCCATTACCCTCGATAAGGAGTTTGGTTAACGGCGAATAGCCGTTTAGATCCGGAGTAGCTCTCCACAAAAAGACCGAATATACGACCGCAAATGCAATCTGTTATATCGCTTAGTCGAAGCGCTAAATTAAATGGAGTACGTATGACCTGCAAATGAAAAAAAGGGAACGCGAATTGCAATTCCTTAGGAGTCCATATACAACCTACGGTCCTAATAAATCATGATCCGCTTCTGTAATGGCGTTCCGCCCAGACCACCTATAAACATAATCGTATTTCTCTGAACCTCCATAAATTGAATACCGTAAACTGGGAGAGTACTCAGTTTACGGTATTTTGCGGGGCAAGCCGCTTAAGAGTTAAGCTATGTGGTTAAATGACTTAAATTTTTCCACATGCTATAATTAAAGCGGTCGATGTATTTCGAAAATAAGTGAATAGTGAACTGTTGTTCTAGTAAAAGTCCCGGTAGCTCCTCCGCTTCCCATTTCCGGGTCGGAATCTATGTCAACTTCAAAGTCCCAATCATTAGTCACATGAGTTGCAGGACAAGATGGATAACCCATAGTACTCTGCAAAGTTATGACTAACGGAGTAGCAATAACTCCATTGGGCATGTATTCGCAATCAGTGATGTAGATCGTACCACTTACTGCGAAACTGGGATTGCTCCCAACAATCATTAAGCACGTAGCAATCGTAATTATCATCAATTTAATATTTTTCATCTTTTTAATCCTTGGTTAGTGATTCATTAATATTTCAGTGTGTTGTCTTCTGCACTATAGAGAAATTAAATACCGTACATCGACATGAGGTATATTGACTCATTTAGCGTACCTCGCTTAACAAAAAAACGCCAAAAAGTAGTAATATCCCGCCAAAATTCGGGTTATAGATTTTTCGTGGTTGTCCTTTAGTTCCTGGTTCAATCAATGGGGTCAGAGTAAATTGATTGTCTTCTGTATGTCCGCCTCTGGCCGGTTGGCGAATGATGTTCAAAGCCTAGTATCGTCTTTTTAATGCAACAGTTGATATATGTAAGGTTAGCTCGAGTATCGGGAAAATAATCATAGGCTGTCATAGAATTGGACAAGCAACAAAGTAATGCGTTAAATTGCCAATTAATAAAAATGTTATGCGAATAAAGATGAATAAATATTTAAAAATCACAGCAGACATAGAGAATGACGGCACAGTTGGTTTAACCGGTGTTGTTTCAGCTAATAGGTTCACTGGTACCGGTGAGGCTTGGTTTAACCTCTCTGAGGTTAACGAATTTATTGCCCAATTGGAGAATTTTTCAAAAACCAAGGAATACCCACCTGAGATTGCTGGCGGAAATTGGGATGGGGATGGGATTCTAAAGGATAGATTATTTTCATTGCGGTTTTATTTACTCTCCAGCATTCGCGCTGGTGTTCTGATTGAGTTGGCAGATTACCCTTACACTGATTGTCGTGCCGAAGAAATAGCTAGTGTTTCCCTAGAATTACAACCCGAGACACAGGAGCTCATTTCCTTCTGCGGTCAGCTAAAAAAACTTTTAAACAATGGTGTAAGCGAGGCGTGTCTTGTGTGCTAAACCTCTCATATCAAGGCCGTCAATGTTCAACCTTCTGCTGGGTCGCCAAAAGCGAGGCTTTGCCACAACGCAACCCATTAGCTAAGCGTTCTTAATGTCAGCATTACCGAAATTTTTGTCCAAGTTTCATGTCCGTTGAAGTTCCGTTGTTGGCCGTATTGTGAAATAGATAAATTAGATAAGAGCTATAACGTACAATGATTTCGCTTAAACAATTAATAGTAAGACTTGCTTTATTAGTAGCAGCTTTTGCCTTACTGAGCTTTATATCTATTATCGCTACTACGCTAGCGTTTCAAGGGAATATTCATCCGGATTACTGGACAACTACAATATATGATATTGCGGGGTTATCGACTTGCTTACTCTGCTTCTTGATTAGCACAGGCATTCAAGTTAAAAAATATAGAAATCAAGCTGTTAATAATTAGTGTGGCTAGATAATTCGAATGTCCGCTTTTGGCCGTTTTAGGGCTCAGTCAATCACACGCACAAATCATAGAGGTTATCTGAGTGATAATTCGAAATGATGCTCCGTTCAGGTCCGGACCTAAAGTATAACGAGAATATAAAAATGACCAAAAACTTATATCAAACGCCGGAATCATGAACTCGTATAGAAGAGCAACCGCAAACATCCGTTGCTGGGAAATGGTTGGCATTACTAGGTTCGATATTATTGTTAGGGCTTCCAATTGGAATTCTCGATACGATACTTTCTATGATTGAAACTTTTCAATCCATTACCCTTTACGGTTCTGGCGATCCCAAGGTCATGGCTGGTGGAATTTCGGAAGCGTTAATCAGTACAGTTTTAGGCCTAGTAGTTGCACTACCTGGTGCAGTTCTGTTGGCAATATCGATTTTGTTCTTTAAACATCGCAGACCTTGGGTCTTTCAAGTGTCAATTGCAGCTGCCGTTCTCACATTATTGCTCTTTCCAATTGGTACCATCGTCGCAATAATTATCTTGGTGAAACTGTTGAAAAATAGAGACAGTTATTTCTTAAGAAAGCAGGCGGCTAAATGATTATGCTAAAAGAGAGTAGAGATTCACAAATGCTTAAATTGAAGAGTGTGGGTCAGTTTAAAGTTGAGCTGTCGGGTTTCTCTTAAATTTCTACCCGACCGAGCGTCCTAGATTTATACCGGTGTTTTTAAACGACTGTTTGAAAATAAATAATTGTAAGCTTTTGATTTGGTTCATGTTTATCTTCGTTTAACGCACCCAATGTAGGATTATATCACCTAGAGGTAATTTCGAATCTAACCTCTCGTAAACCAACGATATTTTAAGATAAATTGTTCTTGGTGCACTTACGGTGTAAAATCGAATCAATAAAGCATTTGGAGTCTATATTATGCCAAGACAAAGTATTTCATTTACACCACCGAATGATGAGTGGCTAAGAGCTCAGGTTGATAGTGAAGAATTTACTAGCAAAAGTGAAGTTGTAAATGCTTTAATCCGTCAAGCACGGAAAATCGAATCAATCCAAGAGCATTTAATTAAAGCTGAGCAAAGCGGTTTTACTCAACAAACTCGAGTTGAAATTTTGAAAGAAATAAAGGAAGAAGCAAGGCTTAATGGTAAGTTATAGGCTTAGTGAAAATACCAAGTTAGATTTAAAACGAATCTATATGCACGGCCTTCTTAAGTACGGCGAAGCTCAAGCAGATAAATATTTTGATGAGTTTTTTGAAAGGTTTGAACAAATAGCGCAACAACCATTATCGTATCCTAGCGTTGACAAAATCCGATTCGGCTACAGGCGGAGTGTTTGTGGTGTGGATAATATTTATTTCCGTATTTCATCCAAAAACTCTGTAGAAATTATGGCTATTATAGGTCAACAAGATACCGGCCAATGGCTTTAGATATCGAAAACATTTTGGCGCAAAAGCGGCTTGCAATCTTCGGATCGATTTTGCTTGTGGCTGTAATAGAAACTTTTTAATCAATTACACTCTACGGTTCTGGCGATCCCAAGGTCATGGCTGGTGGAATTTCGGAAGCGTTAATCAGTACAGTTTTAGGCTTAGTAGTTGCACTACCAGGTGCAATTCTGTTAGCAATATCGATTTTGTTCTTTAAACATCGCAGACCTTGGATCTTTCGATTGTCAATAGCAGCTGCTGCTTTCACATTGTTACTATTTCCGATTGGTACCATCGTCGCAATAGTTATCTTGGTGAAACTGTTGAAGAATAGAGACAGTTATTTCTTAGGTAAGCAGTTGGTAGAATGATGATGTTTAAAGAAGAGTAAAGATTTAGAAGTGATTAAATCAATAGTTGTGGTTTTAGGTTATAAGTTGATCTGTCGGGTTTCACTGAAAGCTCTACCTGATCTTCATATTTAATGGTTTTTCTTGATTGTGTCAATAAGTAGTTATCAATAGGGGTTTGTAATGAATAATGTATCTAAACTAGTGTTTGTATTAATGTTGAGCCTGTTAACATTAAACGCTCATTCGGAAAACAGAAATTTACTGAAGGTGAGTGATTACCTAAACTTCTATCATTTCAACATCAACAGTTGTGAAGAGTTTTTACCGACGACCTTTAGTCATGCAAATACGGCGAGAAATGTTATAAAGCCATATGTAAATAGTCTCAATGAAACAATGTCAACGACTAAGTTAAGCGATAAAAAAAATTGATGCTTGCCGCCAGAAAACTTGTAATACGCTCTTCTATCGTAGAACAAGTTTCTGAAAACGAACTTACATCAGCTCATTGTCTCGCGGTATTTGAAATGGTAAATGCAGGATTGGATATAGCTTTACTAAAGCTCGATGGTAGTTATGTTAATCCATCAGCAGAGTACGTGAAGGGAAATCTTAATTCATTCGTATGTGATTTTATAGCAACAGACGATAAAAATAGATTACGAAAAAAATTGAGGAAGGAAAAGGTCAAGTTGCGAAACTTTTATGATGGCCTAACTTGTAATGGATTGAGTTTGTTACAATTTGCTATGAAGAATAATGCTAACTCCGTTGGTACCTATATTGTGAAAAGGTTATCAAGTAATCAATTGAAACGAAGATTTGATTTAGAGTGGGCAGGAAATAATGGCCATTCAAGTTCAGTTATTGCGGATGCAATCATATCTCGTACGGGGTTTTGAACCATTTGGCTTAACCTGCCAATATTGGCAAGTCGCCAAATAAAATTGAAGCGGTATTCAAATAAAAATCACATTCATGAGAGTAGCAGGTCTATCAATTCTCTCATCAATTCAAATTGAACACCTGATCATTAATACTCCTAGTATTAATTGGGAGGGCAGTGTTGATTAACTTGGTATTTATGACGTGATAATGAAGCCTTTTTAGGGTGTCTATCATCGTAGATCGGGTAAACGCAGGAATACCCACAATACTTCGTGGGGCACACAAACCCGACAAATGGTTAAATCAAAGATTTCCGTTATATGTTAAAATTGAGATGTCGGGTTTCGTACAAAGCTCTGCCCGATCTTGCGAACTAATATTTAAACAACTAACTTAAGGGGAAATTCATGTCAAAAGGCCAAGATTCAAAAAAATCAGCTAAAAAGAAACCTGAAAAAACAATGAAAGAAAAGCGCGCCGCTAAAAAAGAAAAAAAAGCTAATAAAAACTAATTTTGAGGTACACTGACCCGACACAGTGGTTAAATCAAAGGTTGCGGTTTTAGGCTAAAGTTGAGCTGTCGGGTTTCGCTTGAAGCTCTACCCGACCTAAAAATGAGACAGCAATTCAATCTAGTACTAGTTTTGATGTTGTGTTGTCTCCGCTTGATAATGACTATATCATGAACTCCCAAGTTACTATTTATCTGTTATTTAATGAAACAACTGATCATCCTTTTACACCCTAAGAATTGGCTGGTTTGGCTAGCAATGTTAATTTTGCGGCTTGTTAATCTACTGCCATTACGTCTGCAATTATTGATGGGTAAAGAACTAGGAAGGTGCCTACATTTATTGGTACCTTCTAGGCGGCGGATTGTGGCGATCAATATCGCTCTCTGTTTCCCTGAAATGTCGGCTGATGATCAAAAAGCGCTGGTTGAAAAACACTTTTATTCTATTGGTATGATGCTTCCAGAGATAGGGCTTAGTTGGTGGGCGAGTGACCGACGTCTGGCCAAACTGACTGAAATAGAGGGGCTTGAGTTTTTAGAGCAAGCAATTGAAGAAGGAAAGGGCGCACTACTGCTTGGCGCTCATTATTCCACATTAGAAATTAGTGGTCATTTGTTGACCAGTCAAACCGATCTGCCTGTTTGTAGTATGTATCGACCACAAAAGAATGCTGTGGTTGAACTGTTGATGCGCCGGGGCCGTGCAAGTTATTTGGATAAGTTGATTTCTCGCCGTGACATTCGCGGTTTGCTGAAAAGTCTAAAACAGAATAAAGCGGTATGGTATGCACCCGATCAAGCCTATCAAGATAAAGGGTACGCCATGGTGCCGTTTTTTGGTGTTCCGGCACCGACCAATACGAGCACTTCTCGAATTGCTAAACTGAGTAAAGCGGCTATTATTCCATTTGTTTCAATACGTAAGTCTGACGGTAGTGGTTATAAATTAACCCTTAAAGCGCCGTTGAAAGATTTTCCTACCGACGATGAAATTGCTGACGCTACCCGTGTGCACCAAGTCTTTGAAGAGAATATCCGCCAACAGCCTGATCAGTATTTTTGGATTCACAAAAGATTTAAAAACCGTAATAATGTAGAGTTGGACCAGTATGTTAAGAAGAAAAAATGACGATAGCACTGGGTAAGTGATCGATAATCAACTATTACTCATAAAGATATTTCTTGTTATGAACCGGTGGTTGAAAAAAGATTAGATTCTAAAATAGAAAATAGATTAGGACCCAAGGATAATATCGAGATACAAAAATAGGGAAGAAGTATGCAAGAGAATATTTATCAATCACCAAATTCACGGGTTTCAGTCAATGAACGACAGCAAACTTCTATTGCTGGCAAGTGGTTAGCAATAGTGGGTTCAATTTTTCTATTAGGCCTTCCTATTGGGGTTTTATCAACAATCATTTCTATGATAGAACTATTTCAATCGATTACATTGTACGGTGAGGGCGACCCGAAAGTAATGGCTGGAGGTATTTCGCAAGCGTTAATTAGTACGGTGTTAGGGGTGGTGGTTGCATTACCTGGCGCAGTTCTATTAGCCATTTCTATTCTCTTTTTCAAACATCGAAAACCTTGGGTTTATCGAGTATCAATTGTGGCTGCTATTTTCACGTTACTAATGTTTCCCATCGGCACCATTGTTGCGATAATTATTTTGGTAAAAATAATTAGAAACAAAGACTCTTATTTCTTAATGCAGCAGTTCGATTAATCATATGGATATGGGCTTTTAGAAGGAATATCAATCGATGGATGAAGAAAGATACTTTAACTAAACCAAGAATCACAACCCAAAACGATAACAATCATCCTCATCAAAGATCACATCAGACTCAAGGGTGATAAAAGCGTTACCTGTAATCGAAGGAGTCTGTTTTCCATCAACCAACTCAATAGTTCCTTCAAAAATACTGCCAACGACACTTTGTTGTCGCCATATTTTCCCTTCTTTAAGATGACCGTCCTCAAAGAGACAAGCGAGTTTGGCAGAAGTACCTGTACCACAGGGAGAACGGTCATATTCATTTCCCGGACATAAAACAAAATTCCGGCTATCAGCATTGTTAGTCGTGTTTTTATTGCAAAATAATTCGATATGATCGATTTCTTCGCCATTTATTCCTGTTATATTATTGTCTGCTAAAGCTTGTTTTACTGTTTTTGTATAATTAAGTAATTGTTCAGTATTCTCCAGAGTAATTTCTAACCCATGTTCTTTAATTAAAAAGAACCAGTTACCACCCCAGGCAATGTCGCCAGTTATTTTTCCAAGTTCTTTTACGGAAATTGATTGCTCTTTTATAAGTCGATAGCTTGGTACATTTTGTATTCTAACTTTATTGGCTGATAATAATTCAAACGACACAACACCCACGGGTGTTTCTACGGTGTGATTTCCGAGTGCTATTTTATTTTGATAAAATAGTGTGACTGCTAGCCCAATCAAACCATGACCGCACATGCCAATGAAGCCAGCGTTATTAAAGAAAATCACACCGGCAGCATGTTTTTTATCGACGGGTTCGCAAAGCAATGCACCGACCATGAACGAAGAACCTCTGGGCTCGTTTACCAAACCGCTACGAATTTGGTCGAATTCCTTTTCAAATATATTTAGTCTTTGTCGCATACTTCCTGTGCCAAGTTCCGGGCCGCCCTCAACAATGACACGCGTTGGTTCTCCACCGGTGTGAGAATCTATAGTTTTTATTTTATTATTCATAATGTTGATGGTTTATTTATAGTGTTTAATTATAGGGATTAATTCGAAACATCTTCGGTCGTCCATTTACCATCAATCTGTCGCCAAGTATGGGGCGATGGGTTTTTATTGGCTAGCACATCAGGCAAGCGATTCTCTCTAACATTGTCAAAACACTTTAACGCAGAAAATCGTTTTATCGAGCTAGGCATGCCGACGGCCGTAAACCCTGGATGACCACTCGCAGGAAAGGGGCCTCCGTGATTCATTGCCAGTGAGACAGCAACACCTGTTGGCATTTTGTCATTGATGATCCTTCCTACTTTAGGTCGCAAGAATGGTTCGAGTTGTTGATATTCATCATCATCAGAACCATTTGTATCTGTATAAAAGCATCCAGTTAGATTACCTTCAAGATTGGCGATGATACACTGAGATTCTTCTGTGGACCCACTTCGAATAATTAGTGACGCATTACCAAACATTTCTAATTGGAAAATTTCGCTGTTTCTTAGGAAGTCGCTTCCGTTAATACTCAATAGTGTATTGTTGCATCGAAATCCTGAATGTTCATTGGTATTGCTGGTTAACAGAGTTGCTCCGGCGGACATGATTTTATCAGCTATCGTTTTTATATTTTTGGCTGCGCCTTCGGAAAGCAGGGGAGCTACCGGACCGCTTTCGAATTTGTCTTTAACCATTGAAACAAATTGATCGCCTTTATCGCCCTTAGGGACGATTATTAAACCAGGTTTAGTACAAAGTTGGCCTGCTGCCATGGTACAACTTATCACGTACTCATCGGCAATTTGTACCAGTCGTTCTTGTAAGGCACCTTGTAAAACAAATACAGGGTTAAGACTTGATAGCTCCAAATAAATTAACTTACCGGCATCTTCCGCTGCTTTTTTTAGTGCTAATCCGGCTGGTCTCGAACCGGTAAAACCGGTCGCAGCGATTCGAGGATCGCTGACTAGTTTAAGTCCAGAATCATTGGACATGGCATAGATTAATTGCACTGTCCCTTTTGGTAGTTCACATTCTTCCGCCGCTTGTTGCGCCAACTCTGCGAATAGTTTTGTAGTCCCCGGGTGACTAGGGTGTGCTTTCGCGATAACCGGATTACCAGCAGCAATCGCTGAAGCAAAGTCGCTGCCTGAAATACTACCGAATGCAAATGGAAAATTATTGGGACCGAAAACAGCTACCGGTCCAATGGACTGAAGCATCGATCGAATATTACTCGTGCTATCAATGATTGGCTGACTCCAGCTTGCGGTCCTCGCCGCTTCTGCGGCCAATTTAATTTGTGATACCGTTCGTGGAATTTCGACATCGGCAAGTCTAGGCGATTTTGCTAACCCCGTTTCTTGATGAGCGAGTTCGACTAGTCGGTCGCAACTCGCTGTAATTCTATTAGCATAACCGTCTAGAAACTTAGCAATTGTTTGTCGAGAGACACAGGATAAAGCTTGATGGGCTTTGATCGCCGCATTTAATGCATCGTCGCAATCGGCCCAATTTGATACCGGATATTCTGATGTTAATTGTTTGCCATCCTGAGGTGAAAAAGGACTGAATACCGCTTCAAAAGAAGCGTTTCGCCACTCGCCGTTAATTAGAACTTTATTAGCTGACATTGTCTTTATCTCTGTTGTCATTTTATAAATGGATGATTAGTGCTTTAAGTAAATGCAAATTTAGCAAGTTCACAACATTCTTTTTAGTCCAAATTGGGACGACCTGCTATGGCTTCATCGTATAGACGCTTTACATATTTACGCTGCTCACCCTCTAGCGGAAGACGGGGTGCTCTTACTTTTTCTGTGCCTCGACCTGCAAGCTGTTCGGCATACTTTATACATTGAACCAACGTTGGAATAGTATCTAGCCGGAGTAGTGGTAGAAACCATCGCCAGATCTTCCGAGCTTTTTCAAACTCGCCATTGGTTGCTAAATTATAAACCGCTACAGACTCTTTAGGGAATACATTGGTTAAACCTGAAATCCAGCCCGTAGCTCCGAGCATGATGCTTTCCAGCGCAATGTCATCGACTCCACCAAATACAATGAAACGATCGCCAAACTCACTTATCAATTCTGAAATCCGACGGGTATCTTCA
Organism: Kangiellaceae bacterium; assembly: GCA_019090895.1. Taxonomy (GTDB): domain Bacteria; phylum Pseudomonadota; class Gammaproteobacteria; order Enterobacterales; family Kangiellaceae. Next base: position 5,768 of record JAHRVB010000205.1, on the reverse strand, counting down.
GTCGCTTCTTTTACTGAAACTATATTCTCTTCTGCAGCGAGGGTTTTCATCGATTCAATTGAAACATCGACTCCGTAAGTGACGGGATTGTTATAGACCATTATTGGCAAGCTTGTGTGTCGTGCCACTTGCTGATAATGATAAATTGCTTCGGCTTCGGTAGAGCGATAGACCATACCTGGTAGTACCATCAAACCGTCGACACCGATTAATTCAGCATCCTTAGCATACTCAATGGCGAGAGCCGTTGTCGTTTCAGCAACACCAGAAAGAACGGGCACTCGACCGTTGACACATTTTACTGCTCTCGTCATGACTTGTCGTTTCTCGCTTGCTGATAGAGAACAATTTTCTCCAACCGTTCCACAAATAATTATGCCATGTACACCATCCGCTAGTAATCCTTCTATCATGCGATCATTAGCGGCGTGGTCGATTTCAAAGTCGTCATTGAACTGGGTGGTAACGGCGGGGTAAACCCCATTCCAATCTACTTTCACTTTAGTACCTCAATTTGTTGTTGTTGACTGAAGAGTAACTTTTACTGCTCGAAGTGGTTCGTCTTTATTAGTTGTCGATTAGGACAACCTGTTGATTAGCTTGAATGGGAATATAACACATATATTTATATTGTGTACAATATAAATATAGTTATAATGGCTGTACAAACTAGCCGAAAAGAATACTGTATTCAAAAACAGCTGTATTCAAAGACAACTAGATTCAAAGACAACTAGATTTAAAGATGCTTAGATTTAAAGATAGGCAAACTTGGAGAAAGAATAGATGACAATTGGTGTCGGGGGTTATACCCAACATGAGGTGTTATCCGAGTTATCGGATATGACTGCTGGTCCGCAACCCACTAGCGAACAGGAATATCATGCGCGTCTGTTGAAGGCTTTAGGGCTGATGAGACAGAACAATCTACAAGCGATGTACGTTAACGCAGGCACGAATCTAAGCTATTTTACCGGTGCGAATTGGTACTCAAGTGAACGTATGGTAGGAGCGCTATTAACACTTGCAGGTGATTTGATTTATATCGTTCCTGATTTCGAAATAGAGACGTTTAAGGAACTGATTAAGGTGGATAGTTTAAACGGTGCAAAAGCGATAATTCATTGCTGGCATGAACATGAATCGCCTTATCAATTGGTCAGTGATGTACTTCAGATTGCTCAAATAGAACAGGGTAGTGTCGCTATTGACGAATCCACTCCTTTTTTTATCAGTGACGGAATAAAACAAGCCAATCCAAATTTAGAATTGGTTAGTGCGACCAATGTGACTGCGACCTGCCGGATGCGTAAGTCGAAGAATGAGTTGGCAATAATGACTCGAGCAAAGCAAATAACGTTGGCAGTCCACAAGGCGGTTGCAAAGATTTTAATTGCTGGAATTAGCACGGCCGAAGTCAGTGAATTTATCGACTCAGCTCATCGTAAACTGGGAGTGAAGGGGTCTTCATTTTGTATCGTTTTGTTTGGAAAAGATACATCCTTTCCGCACGGAGTAAAGGATCCTAAAACGCTAGACCCGGATGATATTGTATTAATTGATACCGGTTGTTTATTGCATGGATATAACTCGGATATTACTAGGACCTATGTATTTGGCAATCCAACAGATGCACACCGTAAGATCTGGGCGACCGAAAAAGAAGCACAGGCGCGAGCATTCGAACGCGCGCAGTTGGGAGTCGTTTGCGGAGATGTTGATGACGCTGCAAGAAGTTACATTACATCTCAAGGCCTGGGGCCTGATTATCAAGTACCAGGTCTTCCACATCGTACTGGGCATGGTATTGGTCTTGATATACACGAATGGCCTTATTTAGTGAGTAGCGATCAAACGCCATTAGATGTCGGTATGTGCTTTAGTAATGAACCGATGATTGTCATTCCCGGTGAGTTTGGAATTCGTTTGGAAGACCACTTTTACATGACAGAAAAGGGTCCTAAATGGTTTACTCAACCCTCTCATTCAATTGATGATCCGTTTGGTTCAGAACAATTGTCGCGCATGGATTAATAAATTAGAAAAGGATTGCTGTAATCATTGAAATGGGTGCAACTAGCATTCTATATTTAATTGCTAAGAGACTACAGTTTTAAAGAAACAAAGCTCTATTATTGATCGTAGCGGGGTATGGCGAGGATGCGCCAAGGCTACGAGCAGAAAATTCACAAACGATACTATTTTCTTTGCTCGATAGTTTTTCTGTTTGGTCAATAACAGCGAAGTTATTATGTGAATCGATTGGACCTTTTACTTTTGACCCTTTTACGATTGAATCCAAGGACCAAATTAACTGTTTTCGTGTAGCTTTTTAAATGCGGCGTGGTTCATCAAATTAAGCTTTTGGTCGCGAATATGCTTGATTAACGCTTTTTCTGCTTTGGGATGATCTTGATTTATCAGCGCTTCTAGAATATCTCGATGTTCCTGTGCCATTTCTCGCATCACTTTCTCTTCTAACGAGACGTAGTCGAATACTGCAGAATAAAAATTACCATGACGGTTGAAAAAATCTTGAATGTACTTGTTATCACACCGATTTATCCAATAGTTATGAAGGTCATTGTTGAGTGATAGGAGTAGTGGATCGTCACTAGTAATATTTTCATTGAGTAATCGAGTTAATTCATTACTATCAAAGTAGGGCTGAGATAATTTCATCGCTTTTAGTTCTAGGATTTCTCTAATTTCTAAATAATCAGAAACGTCCTTCTCCCGTAATTGGGTCACAAGCCAGCCACAGCGGGCAACATGCTTTACAAAACCGGCTCCTTCAAGTCTGGAAAGGATTTGACGCATTATAGTCCGGCCAATTGAAAACAGTTTGGCTGTCGCTTCTTCTCTTAAATAGTCAGTATGATTTTTTAGACTCAGTTGAACCACATAATGAATGACTTCGTTTTCTAACCGTAAATTGGAATCGATATTCGGCTTGGTCGATTTCTGAAAGTTTGTAGTTTGAGCGGTTGCAGGAATCGTTTTTCGTTCTATTCGACCATTTTTTTTGCGGGTTAGAAAACCTTCATTGACAAGTTCTAACAAAACTTGTCTGACGGGAGTTATGCTAACCGCGTAATGAGTGGCGATAGCGTTAAGGGTAAGTTCAAATGGCAATTCAACGTTGTTACTGAGTTGAAAAAGCAGTCCTTCCTTAATATTATCGGTAATTTTTAAGTTCATTTTTTCCTAGTCGGCTGCAGGCAACAAATCATACTTTTAGATTTCAGGATTACGAATCATACAAAGCTTGAACAATGATTATAACGAAATGACTACCGAACTTCTATTCAACAGTATTTTGTTGTTAGAAGCGACTTTTGATAATGTCGACGGCAATTTGTTCACCCATTATGTCGCAACCTAGCGCCGACGGGTGGTAACCGTCCTTCGCGAAGTGAGATGGTTCAACGGATTTTCTAAACGATAAGAAATGAAATTTCTCTCCATTGAATGCTAGTTGCTTGGTAATTTTATCAAATATTCTCGCCCGATACCCAAGCAAAAGGGCTAGCGGTTTTGGCAGCGCAGGAAATTCTGCTAGCGGTGGAACACCGTAAATGAGAAGTTGTTGAATACCGCTATTATTAGTTGCTTCGGCCAAATGAATGATTTGTCGCTGCCAATCATAAAAAGACTTGAATTTAGTCACGTCATTAACACCCATGACAAGAACTAATACATCTGGGTTTGATTCTAAAGCCGTGTCGAGTCTTTGTGCATTTAACGCTTTTATAGCGATGCCATTCTCACCAATAGCACACCAATTAATGGAACAGTTTAATTGTTGTACTAGATGTCTAGCTGTTTGAGCCGTTAATGATTGTGCATAATTATCTACTCCAACGCCCGCAACAGGCGACTCACCTAAGAACGTGACATTAATTAAGTCATCTGATTCTGGGAATGCAATACAACCGGTATTTAAACCGTTTGCTTCAGGTAGTCGAAGCGTAATTTTACGGGTTCGAATGGCCATCGGTAACAATAAAGGGGAAAATACAAGCGCCAACAAATACCATAAAACGATTTCGAATTTAGTCGTTATTTTCATGCTGGAATATTGACGATTCTTAGTCTAGGTATTTGTGAAGCCATTGATTGACTTCATGATGCCATTGCAAACTATTATTGGGTTTGAGTACCCAGTGATTTTCATCGGGAAAATACAACAACTTACTGGGGATGTTTTTCTTTTGAAGTGCTGTAAAGGTGGCAAGTGCTTGAGTTTCTGGAATGCGGTAGTCTTTGCCCCCCTGAATTACTAGCATGGGGGTTTTCCAATTCTCGACATAGTTAGCTGGGTTGTATTGTTCATGTTTTTTTGGATTGTCATAATAGCTGCCGCCATGTTCCCATTCAACAAACCACAATTCTTCAGTCGAATAATACATCATTCGGTTATCGAAAATACCATCATGATTGACCAAACAATCGAATTGATCTTGCCAGTGGCCCTCAATCCAGTTAATCATGTATCCGCCATAAGATGCACCTAATGCACAGGCTCTATTACCATCAATAAAATCAAATTCCTTTAGTGCAAACTTTAGTCCTTTCTTTAAATCTTCTAGCGGTCGGCTTCCCCAATTTTGGGTGATACTATCGGTAAATTTTTGCCCATAACCCGTTGAGCCGTGAAAGTCGATCATGACGGCAACAAAGCCTTGCCCTGCGTAAGTTTGAGGATTCCATCGATAATGAAAGTGGTCACCAAAGCTGCCTTGAGGACCACCGTGAATTAGAAAAGCGAGAGGGTATTTTTTACCCTGTTCGAAATTAGCAGGTTTTACGACGTAACCATGGACTTGTTCGTCATTCCAACCCTTAAAGGAAAACTGCTGGTAGTCGCCAAACGCTATCTTATTTAACTTTTCTTGATTGGAAAAAGTAATTTGTTTTTGATTCGAACCATCTAGATTTGCAGAAAAGAGTTGCACTGGGCTGGTTAAACTATCTTTGGCGAAAACTAATTTGTTTTTGCCAATACTGATAGCACCAATATAGCCCGTTTTATTAAACAGTGTTTTTTGTCCGTTAGATAAGTCCAGTTTCCAAAGGGCCTTTGTGCCTGTATTATTGCCAGTTAAATATACTGACTGATTATCTTTGGCGAAAGTGGCTGTCGAGAATGAACGATCCCAATCTTTCGTGAGGTTCGCGAGTATATTGTTTTCTAAATCAAGTTGCATTAAGTCAAATTTATCGGCTTCAAATCCGGGACGTTTCATCGCTAGATACGCAAGTGATTTTCCATCGCTACTGAGTATCGGTTGAGTATCCCACGCTTTGTTGTTCGGAGTGATTAATTTAGCTTTGCTGGGTGTGTCTAAGTTAACACTGTATAAGTCGAAGTTAGTAGAAGTAGGTTCATCGCTATTTTGAATTCGTGCTGAAAAATAGACTTTGTCACCAGCCGCTGAAAAGCTATATTCTTCGTCGCCGCCAAATGGATCCGATGGGACATTGGCATTGACAGAATGCGACACTCTAATAATTTTGTTTTGTTTATTCGTATTTTGTAGTTCGACTGCAAAGAGTTGTGATTGAGTTTCGTCTATCCAATGGTCCCAATGACGAACAAACATTTTATCATAGACTACCCCTGTTGTTTTGAGCTGCGATTTTTGCTCGTTTCTATCGGCAGTACATTGAAGGGTTTTACAATCAGGGTATACGCTTGCTGAAAAAAGTAGTTTTTGGTTGTCGTGAGAAATCTTATAGCTAGTGATACTAATTGGATAGTCTGT
>JAHRVB010000204.1 GCA_019090895.1 Kangiellaceae bacterium | reverse complement strand
CGGAAGATCCTAACCCAGAAGAAATTTTGGCTTTTCTAAGAGACCGTGATCGAATTTTCCAAGATGATTTTGTTGGAGTTGTTGTTGATACGTTTAACGATGAGAGGAAAGGGTTCGAATTTTTTGTTAACGCTTTAGGTGCGCAAGGCGATTTAACGGTCGATGATACGCGAAATAGAGAAGATTCTTCTTGGGATGCGGTTTGGGAAAGTCTCGGTCGCGTCACTGATGATGGGTATGTGGTTGAAATGGCAATACCCTATCGCGCTTTACGATTTCCTGCGGGTTTAGAAAAGCAAGTTTGGGGCATTCGGTTTTTGAGAATACATCCTCGAGAGTCCAGAGCTGTCTACGCAGATAGCCCAACGGATCGCGCTCAGAATTGCACCCTTTGTATCGCTAATAAAGTCAGCGGCATGCCTAATTTAGAGTCAGGAAATAATCTTGATATTACGCCAACGTTGACCCATGTCGATGCCAAACATAGAGACTTAGATGAATCGACTGACTGGGACGATATTTCCGATACTGAAGTCGGTGTCGACATACGATGGGCAATGACGGAGAACTGGATTCTAAATGCCACTCTAAATCCTGATTTTTCTCAAGTTGAAGCTGACGCTGGACAGCTCGATATAAACACGACCTTCTCGCTATTTTTTCCTGAAGCACGGCCTTTCTTTTTAGATGGTGCAGAATATTTTAATAGTTCAAACCGATTGGTCCATACTCGAAATATTGCGGATCCTGACTTTGGTGTAAAAATAACCGGGAAAGTGGATGGAAGTAGCGCGGGTATGATTGTCGCCAGAGATACCTCAACTAGTTTTCTATTACCGGGAAGCGAAGGTTCGGATCTAGCGGAGTTAGAAGGCGTCGAATCAGACATATTTATCGCTCGTTATCAAAAAGATGTCGATGCGAAGAGTAATGTTGGCGCGTTAGTTACTCGAAGAAGTGCCGATGGTTATGACAACACTGTAACCGCTTTCGACGGAAAGTACTTTTTTACTGAATCTGATAGTCTAGAAGTGCAGTTAATGCATTCCGATTCCACAAACTCGGAATATCTTCAAGAGGAATATGATTTAGCCGCAGAACAATCAGATCATGCCTTATCGATAAGGTATCGACATCAGAAAGAAAACTATAGTCTAAGAGCCGCTTATGATGATTTTGGAGAAGACTTCAGAGCTGATATGGGGTTTGTTGGTCGTGTTAATTTTAAACGAGTAGTACTCGGCGGAAATTACACTTGGTATGGCGATAAAGACAGTGCATGGACTCGTTGGGGATTTTTTGGCGATTGGGATAGAACGGAAGACCAAGATGGAAAATTACTAGAAGAAGAGAGCGAGTTACATTTTAATTTACGAGGCCCAAAACAATTTATAACTAATTTCGGTTTTGTCACGCGTGATCGTCTTTACGATGAACAATTATTTAAAGAAGATAATTTTATGATGTTCTTTGAATTTAAACCGCTTTCAAATCTCACTGTCGGTAACTTCATGATTATTGGTGACCAGATCGACTACGCGAATACTCAACTCGGCGAAAGAAAATTATTTGAACCATTTATAAACTGGCAATTGGGTAAACACTTAAATATTCGAGTCTCTGGCACCCAGCAAGCGTTAGATGTTCCTGGGGGAGAGTTATTTAATGCCAATTTAATTGACGCTCGAATATCTTACCAGTTTAATATTCGCAGTAGACTGTCTCTCACATTGCAAACAACAGACATCGAAAGAAACCAAGCTTTATACACAGAAGATGAAGTTGATGCTCGTTCAGAATATTTTAGTAAACAACTGATTTACTCCTACAAGATCAACCCATTATCTTTAGTTTATTTAGGCTATTCGGATAATGAAGTTGATAACGATAATCTTTCTTCATTGACCAAAACAGATAAAGCCGTTTTCGTCAAATTTAGCTATATGTGGCAGTACTAAACTTGAAGACTTAGAGTTATATTTTTCAGTCCAGTCTTTTGTCTATCGCGGAAAAATCAGTGGTTTAATAATTTAAAGCTGACCACTGATTGTTTTAGCGTAAAAATCTGGGTCAGTATCGCCCTCCGTTGAAAGTAATAGAACTGGCGAACGGTTATTTAACCCAAGTGCTCGCTTAATTTCTGAGTGTTCAGGCTTGGACATAATACTTTCGAGGCACCCTAAGGATACTGCACCAGATTCACCCGAAATGATCATTTGGTCTGAGTCTACGGGATTTGCATATCGGCGCATTCCATCCATAGTGATTTCATCTTCGCAAACCAAAAAGGCTGAACAGTGCTGGCTTAAAGTTTCCCATGCGGACATGCTAGGAACGCCACAAGCCAAACCAGCCATGATTGTTTTAAGATCACCAAATGGGTGAGCCAGGCCATCATTTATTTTTATCGATTCATAAAAGCAGGGAGCATTAATTGGTTCAATCAAAATGATCGAAGGCGTAGGCTTTTCGTGGGCCACCAAATATTCGGTGATCGCCGCCGCCATCGAACCCACACCGGCCTGTAGAAAGACATGGGTAGGCCATAGACCTTTGGATTGAAGTTCAAATTCGCTCAGTAAACTAAAATAGCCTCTCATGATATTGTTCGGTATTTCTGTATACCCTGGCCATGCGGTATCTTGGATCAGCTGCCAGTTATTATCTTTCGAACGCTGAGCGACATAATTAACCGTAAGATCGTAATTCATCTCAGTAATTTCTGCTTCAGTTGTATATTTCTTAATCGCGTTAAGACGAACATCAGAAGAACCTTTAGGCATAAAAATACGAGAATGGCAGCCGAACAGTTTGGCGCTCCATGCGACAGCTCGCCCGTGGTTACCGTCCGTAGCCGTGGCGAAAATTATATCCTGATATTCATTGCGTCGTTTGATAATTTGCTCATAAGTAAAATAAGTTTGTTCGAGGTGTAAATATTTTGCTAGATATGAAGCAATCGCAAACGAAGCACCTAACATTTTGAAAGCGTTGAGCTCAAAACGTTGGCTTTCATCTTTGACCAATATATCTGAAAGTCCAAGTTTAGCGCTTAGCGATTTTAATTTTATCAAGGGGGTGGGTTTATAGTTCGGTAAGCTTTGATGAAAACACTTCACCTGCTCTAATATTTTCTGGGTAAATATAGGAGAAACTGCGGCATCTTTGTTAATTCGATGCTTGTCTAGCATAGGATTATAAGGATTTAACAAATGACCTATTTTCTTCATTAATTATTCCAAGCGAGAGTTATATTAGTTCCATTTAAATATACCATTCTATCTCTAACGATATCTGTCTAAGACTTGATCGGCTACATGTGGATTCGATTGACGTTCTGCAGCAAAATTGGAAATTCCACCATGCCCTGAAACAAAACGAGTTTCACCGCCAAGGGGCCATAATTTTGTGGTGATAGAGGTTATTAAATCGTTGTGATTACCCTTAGGGAAATCGGTCCGACCAATACT
>JAHRVB010000203.1 GCA_019090895.1 Kangiellaceae bacterium | reverse complement strand
TTGAATTCGCTGAACAGATTAAAGCTGACGTGAAGTCTACTTTCGGGATCGAGCTGGAAATAGAGCCTCAGCTTATCGGTCGTGTTGAGGGGTTTAGTTAGGTAGCCGAAAAGTGACGCTTAAAGTCCGGTTTTTAGAGGTGTCCGTGTGTTGATTTTACTAACGTTAAGATCTCAAGGGGAGCATGTGGATCCGAAAATAATTACAAGTTCGCTTGGTTGTCGGCTTTATTAAAACTGCCGTTGGTAGGTGCATTTCTGAAGTAGGGGAAGGTATGTATTAAGCGATGATTAACCGGAGTCAGAGGCTAGACTGGTGAGAAATAGGGGAGTTACCCTGTCACTACAGGACGTTATAGAGAGAATTATAATGCTGAATGAAAAATCATAGCGCGAAAATATCGAGAGGTGTTGGCGTTGGCAAAGTACATTTTTCTACAGCGTCGTTAAGTGGAAACGGAGTGAGCGTACTAAATGAGTGCCCCAGTTATTGATAAAATCAGTTTCAGTCTGGTTTTTTTCTCATTGATATTGTTTGTTTACGGCTGGTGTGTTTTTCCTATTTATAATGGGTTTAATGGTTATCTCGCTGAATATGTTTCAGAAATACTTAAAGCGATAAATCCTTCTTCTGAACCCCTGGTTCAGCAATTTAAAGGGGGTAAATCCTGTGTTTATGAAGAAAGGGTGATGTTGGCAGTATTTATTCTATCAGCGGTATTGAGTGGATTTAGTTTTATTAGGCTAGTTGTTCAAAGGGTCAATGGTGGGAAAGTGCTGACGTTTGCCAGTACATTTACGCTTTCATTTGCCCTGGTGCTTTGTAATATATACATCATTTTTAATTCTGGTTTACTGTTGGATTTATAGACGATAATCACTTAGCAATCGACAGATTGTCGGATCAAATTTCAGCGCCTGCGTCACTACAAGTTACCTGCAGTTGTGGGTGTTAGAGTGCAATTAAAATGAGTTACGAAGAATATATTGAGAAACAACGTAAGCGTGCCGTAGAAGTTGCGAGTGAAATGTTAGATGGTTCTATTCACTATTTAGAGGGTGCCATTGAGTTATCTTCGCTAAGGTTTGAGGTTGGCTTACCTGAAGACGACAAAGATTTTTTGGTTTTTTCTGGGGTGTCTTCTGAGATTGATCATTTACCAATTGGGGCGCCGAGGCAGTATTGCTCAAACGAGGCTCTTGAGCGGTATGAGACAGAAATACAGGAATCGATTGAGTGGGCAAAGGAGGTTTCTTTGCCTGAATGTAAATCTATCGTAACAAGATTCAATGATTAACAAGCTTGTCAGTCCGGCCGTCTTGCAGTGGTTTAATTTTAGCGTTAATTTTAATATGGATGTTATCGAGGCTATAGAATATGTATTAGGCGACGCATTACAAAAACGTTGTGGCTTTACAATATGAAAATTCTTTTTACCTTTATGATATTTCTCTTGAGTTCAGTAGCGCACTCTTCATGTGTGATTTTATTGCATGGTCTTGCGAGGACAGAATCATCAATGGCAAAAATGGAGGATAGGCTAATGGCTAAAGGTCACGTAGTAGTCAATATAGGGTATCCGTCAAGAAGTCATAGAATTGAAGTTCTTGCAGAAAAAGCTATCATGCCAGCACTTAAAGAGTGTGAAGGTTCAAAAGAAGTCAATTTTGTCACGCATTCTCTTGGTGGAATACTGGTTCGCCAGTATTTATCAGATCGTGAAATACCAAAGTTGAAGTACGTCGTTATGCTTGGTCCGCCCAATCAGGGAAGTGAGGTGATAGATAAGCTGCATAAATTCCCCGGCTTTCACTTCATCAATGGCGATGCAGGTCTGCAGCTAGGCACAGGGGAGTTAAGTATTCCAAGCCGTCTTGGCATACCTCGCTTCAAGGTAGGTGTTATAGCTGGCAATAAAAGCATCAACTGGATATTGTCATCTTTAATACCAGGTGCTGATGATGGCAAGGTATCCATAGAAAGAACTAAAATCGAAGGGATGAATGATCATATTGAGCTATCCGTTACTCATCCATTCATGATGAAAAATGACAAAGTCATTTCCCAAGTAATTTATTATTTGGAGAATGGAGAGTTTGATCGTAAATCTAGCCATAACAAATCAAGCAAGAATAACGCGTTAAAGCGCGCTTCTTCTTGGTGGGGCGCACCAAGCATAAAACAATGAATGAAAATCACTACATACACCCAACAAATAGTGCGGTTTCATGGCTTATAGAGTTGTTGTGTAACAGCGCCGCCATTAAAAAAATTCGTCGTGCTGTTTTTAGCTCGCTGCCTTTTTTAAAAATGAAAAGCGAAGTAAAGGGTGTCGTATATGTTAATTGGCTGGTAGATACGCATATGGCGGCTCGGTTTGTTCCAAATAATATTTCATTAATAGATATAAACGGCAAGACACTATTGTCGGTGCTCACGTATCAGCATGGTAACTTTCGTCCATCAATTTTTAATTTTATTTATTTTGTGTTCCCTTCTCCATTTCAAAGTAATTGGCGGTTTTATGCTTCATCGCTAAATGACGCTGCTACATCAAATACGGTGTTATTTATTAAAAATATTATGAGTAGCACCCTATTTACAATTAGCACCAGGTTGTTTAGTGATGCCATGCAAACACATTTATCTAATGAATTCACACATGCCGTAGAAAATAATCAAACTAATACGCTCATTACTCAGGGTTCAGGAAGTAGTCCAGATTTCATGTGTAACACGCAGTTTTCAGATGATTTTAAAATCCCCAGTGAACTGTCAGAATATTTTGGCGGTGACAAGCAGGCTATTAAATATCTTTGTCTTCAAGATTTTGCGTTTAGTGAGGGCGAAGACTTTAATGGTGTATGTAAAGCAGAGATAAAACTACCAATAGACACATCTCAAATAATACCTTTATCTATTACGGCTTTTGAGAGTGACTGGCTAAATGCAATAACTAAAGAAGCAAAGCCTTTTGCTTTTTTCGTACCAAGTGTTCAATTTGAGGTGTTAAATGAGCAGTTGGTGTGATTATTATAACAAGGAAATGCTTTGGGTTTTTGTTATGCCGTGTTTCATGAGGTTTCGTGAGCTGGGTCGTTATGCAGTTAATAAAATGAATAAGCTATTCATAGCTTTTATCTGTTCGCTGATGGTTGTTTCCGTCACGATCGCCAGTGAACCGCCTTCGGAAGTGCCTCAGCAAGGCTACACAACAGGCATTCTTCGAGAGCCAGTATTCGAATTATCTCAGGTGATTGTAGAAGTCACAGCCCTTAATAGATGGCTGAATTCGAACTACGAAAAGTTGACCTACGAGCAGATGAAGGGCCCTCGCGAGCATTTATATTATTTGATTGATTCCTACGTCAAGAATCTATACGCCAATGACAAACGAATAATTCCAGAGCAGCATGATTTAATTCTTGATGTTCTTTTCTCTTGGGCAGAGCGATTAGGCGTGTATGGAGGGGCGCTCGTATATAATTCCTTAAAGTCACCAGAGTCAGCTGAAATGCCGACGCTTATGAAATTGCCAGATCAGATTAGTATAGACTTGGATGGCGACCTACTAACGATCAGTGCTAATAAAGAAGGCTGGGACGTAAAGATTCCCTATTATTTCATGATCTGGAATGTGGATGATTTCAGGGCAACGAACGGGATGAGGATGCAACTTGTCGCATTATCTACGGGTGCAGCTGCAGATAAAAGTGAAGCGGGGCGATCTCAATCTACCATAATGCTGGTGTATTCTCCTGATGCAGATATTTATGAATTTTCTAAGTTCTGGAATCAAGCAATGGGAATTGATAATAGCGCTGAAGAAATTACCATTGATTCGGGTAATCGGAAGAGTTTGCATACCTATGATGCAGGCGCAAAATTACATAAAGAGATAGTAATATGGCGTGAGCCACGGGGAGTATTTGCGGTAGCCTATCTGGCTATGGATGGTGCATATCAATGGAGCAGGCCACATTTGCTGGATTTTCTGCGCTCGCTGAAAGTTAAGCGGGAGTCGCCGCATGATCGGTTACCCGATTAAAATGTTTGCGCAGTAG
>JAHRVB010000202.1 GCA_019090895.1 Kangiellaceae bacterium | reverse complement strand
TGGAGCGGGAAACGAGATTCGAACTCGCGACCCCGACCTTGGCAAGGTCGTGCTCTACCAGCTGAGCTATTCCCGCGTCGAGTGCAGGGCATTCTACAGTAAGAAATTTATCTGTCAAGCGTCTAATTAAGAAGAATTAGATCTTTTTTAACAGAACTTGTATTTCCTCTTAAAGCTGCGTAATAGTTGACCTGTGTTGGTTATTATATAGCCGTCAGCGGCTATTTTTTGTGCTGTGCGCTATTTAAAGAAGGCCAGGTCGCTTGCAAGTAAATCATCATTGACCAAAGTGTCAAGCCAACGGCTACATAGAGAAATATATAGCCCACAATATATAACCACGAATGTTCAAATACGGAAGTTATAGACTCTTCTTTGCCGGCAAGTAATAAGAAAAAAATCGCTGATAACTGCATAAGTGTTTTTAATTTAGCAATATTGACAACTTTGACTGCTGAGCGTTCTCCATGTTCCGACATCCATTCTCTTAGTGCAGAAACAGTAATCTCTCGGCTTATTATGACCAGTGCGGGAACAGCAATCCAAAACGTAGCATGCTGCTCTACCAGTAAGACTAGTGAAGCAGCGACCATTAATTTGTCTGCAACGGGATCTAAAAATTCTCCCAGTTTAGACTGCATATCAAAAGTTCGCGCTACCCAACCATCAAACCAATCTGTCCAGCCTACGATTGCAAAAATAATAGCCGCCGTAGTTTGGCCCCATGTGACAGGCAAGTAGAAAAAAAACACCAAAAGTGGAATACATAAAATTCTGAACGATGTCAGTAAATTAGCAATGTTCATGTGGGATAAATCAACCAAAAATTCGATAGTAATATTGTGTTTATTCTAACACCGAACGAGAAAAGATAGCGATAAAAAAACCGCTCTATGCTGTCGCTAATTCTAATGAAGAAAATCGTAGATTGTATTTGCGAGTTTCTCACTAATTCCTTCAACTTGTTTCAGATCTTGCACTCCGGCTCTTTGTATTCCTTGAATCCCTCCGAAATGCTGAATTAACGCCTTTCTTCGCTTTGCTCCCACGCCTTCTATTCCTTCTAAGGTCGAGGTTTTACGCTTCTTATCTCTCTTGCCGCGGTGACCGGTAATAGCAAAACGATGGGCTTCATCCCGTATTGCTTGAATGAGATGAAGACCTGGCGAATCTTCTTCTAATCGGTGCGCAATGGCCTCGGATGGAAAAAATATTTGCTCCATACCCACTTTTCTATCACTTCCCTTTGCCACTCCGATCAGAGTTACTTGTGGCAATTGCAAGTCCTCTAGTACTTTTTGAGCCTGATTCAATTGACCTTTACCACCATCAATCAACAATAAGTCGGGTAATTTCGCGTCCTCTTTAACCAATCGCTCGAATCGACGCCGCACAGCCTGTTCGATTGCCGCATAGTCATCCCCCGCAGTCACACCTTTAATATTAAATCGACGATAATCAGATTTTTTGGCCTGACCTTGTTCAAATACCACACACGAAGCTACGGTCTCTTCTCCTTGAAAGTGGCTAATATCAAAGCATTCCATTCTAAAAGGTAATTTATCGAGAGATAACTCATCCATCAACACCTGCATTCGTTTATTAAGGTGAGATTTAGCCTTTAACTTGGAAATTAAAATTTGCTCGACGTTACGATTGGCCATTTCTAACCAAGAGGCTTTGCTAGTTTTAACTTGGTGAGTGATTTTTACTTTTCGTCCCGCGATCGCAGAAAGTAATTCCATCATGAACTCGCTATTATCTGCGAGTGAATTAACAACGATTTCGTTAGGGATCTCCGCCGTATTTGTTGGATAATATTGTCCAATGAAGGAATTTAACAATTCACCGTCATCTGTGTCTGCGGGTAGTTTAGGGAAGTACTGACGACTGCCTTGAACGATACCATTTCTAATTTGTAGAACGAACACCACCGCTGTTTTCTCTCTACTCTTACACGAAATAACATCAATACTGTTAGCCCGACTTGCGTTTAGATTATTGACCGATTGTTTTTCTAATACCCGCCTCAAGCTTATTATTTGGTCTCTTAAACGTGCTGCTTGTTCGAATTCTAATTGTTCGGATGCTCTTTCCATTCGGCTTGTCAGTTCACCTATGACAGAGTCGTTTTTACCTCTATAGAACAAACGAACTAGTTCAACATCACTAGAATAATCGGGTTGGCCAATCTTGCCTACACACGAACCACTGCAACGTTTGATTTGGTATTGCAAACATGGTCGCGAGCGGTAATTAAACACACTGTTTTCACATTGCCTGATAGCGAACAATTTTTGCATCAACGAAATACTATATCGGGCTGAGCTGGACCCGGTAAATGGTCCAAAATAATCCCCTTTCTTAGATTGCCGGCCACGATGAATACTTAATCTGGGGAACTCTTCATCGGACAGATGTATATAGGGATAGGTTTTGTCATCTCTGAACACGACATTATAACGAGGTTTATGCTTTTTAATTAACTGGTTTTCTAAAATCAGTGCTTCGTTTTCGCTTGCCGTGATTACGACTTGGATATCTCTGACCTGCTTGACCAAAACCCTGGTTTTTGGCGAGTGATCTTGCTTTTGAAAGTAGCTTGAAACTCGGCTTTTTAAATTCTTGGCTTTACCGACATAAATAACTTCACCGGTTTCATTGAACATCTGATAGATACCCGGGCGTAAGGTCAAATTTTGTAGGAAGTGTTTAAAATCAAATGAAGGCATTAGTACAATGAGGAGTTACGAGTTACGAGTTACGAGTTACGAGCATTATGCTACGCTAACAGTGCCCGAACAACAAACATCTGTATTTAGCCCCGCTAAGAGCGCCACTTAACAGGAATCAACTCCCTATTTTACTTGAATCAACAACGCCGTAGCGAATAGCCATGTGAGTTAATTCCACATCATTTTCTATCGATAATTTTTCGAAGAGTCGATAACGGTAACTATTAACCGTCTTAGGACTTAAAAATAACTGGTCAGAAATATCTTGGACTTTTTGTCCCTGCGTGATCATCAACATGACCTGCATTTCCCTTTCTGACAAAACATCAAAAGGACTTTCATCACCAGGATTAAGCGCTTTCAATGCCATTTCTTGAGCGATGTCTGGCGTAATGTACCGTTTACCACTATTAACTTGGCGAATCGCGATCACAATTTCTTTGATATCGGCACCTTTGGTGACATACCCTGCCGCGCCGGACTGCATAAACTTAGTTGGATAAGGTTCTTCGTTATGGACGGTAACAGCAATGACCTTAATATCGGGATCAAATCTGACGAGTCGCCTAGTGGCTTCGAGTCCACCGATTCCAGGCATATTAGCATCCATTAAAACAACATGTGGCCGCAGTTCCCTCGCGATAGAAATGGCATCCTCTCCACAACATGCTTCGCCTACAACTTCGATTTTATCAAAGTCTCCTAACAGCCGACTAATTCCAGTTCTAATTAATTCGTGGTCATCAACAATGAGTACTTTTATCAAAGGTCGCTCCTCCGCTAAGCTTTATTCTTGTTAGCTTATCATTCATCATCCAACAGGCAAGTTATTCATTGTGAATGGTTAACTGGTAGAATTTCATAATTATAAAGCAATATAGCAAGCTGCCAAGCTAATTATTAATACTCACTAGTAAATGAATGGTCAAAACAAGGACTTTCGGTGACTCAACCTTTTAAGGTAAAATAGACTTAAGACCCGCTTCTACAGTGTTTTATTTCTAAGGATTATTCATGTACCAATACCAAGCCCCTCACGATTTACTCAAAGATAAAGTAATTCTTGTGACTGGCGCTAGCGCAGGCATCGGTGAAGCAATTGCAAAATCATATGCAGCTCACGGTGCAACCGTTATCTTACACGGCCGAAAAGTCGATAAGCTGGAAGCTATTTATGATGAAATAATTGCTCAGGGTGGCCCTCAACCAGCGATACTCCCTGTCGACCTTCAAAACCCAGCTCAGCAACAGTATCAAAGTCTAGCCGATACTATTCGCTCAGAGCTAGGCCGACTTGACGGTATACTTCACAACGCAGCAATGATCAGTGAATTAACCCCGATTGAATTTACAGAAACCAATGTTTGGCACGAGATGATGCAGGTCAATGTCAATTCTGTTTTCATGCTCACTCAAGCTTGTTTACCGCTATTAAAAGAAGCCGAAAATGCGTCGATTATTACCACTTCCTCAGGGGTGGGTAAAAAAGGCCGTGCATTTTGGGG
>JAHRVB010000201.1 GCA_019090895.1 Kangiellaceae bacterium | reverse complement strand
ATTACTTTCAAATTATTGGTAAATCGTCTATAAATATAGAGTCTTATTGCTCGAACCTCAATATAAAAATAAAGGATATCTCTGAATGGCTCTTAGAATTACCAATTTGATTGGTCCTATGCAAACCCAAACGCACTTTTTTGAATTTGATAGCAAAATTGCAATAGGTAGAGATACTGAACAATGCCAAGTCATATATCCCACTGATTTTACCGCTGTCGGCCGAAAACACTTAGTCATTGAAGAAGACGCTGGCCGGTATGAGTTAAGAGTCAACACCAAGAATCCCGTTTATTTGAACGGTATTTTAGCAGAAGATGATATCGAATTACCTGACAGCTGCACCATTGCATTAGGTCGTCCTGATGGACCGAGTTTTAAAGTGGAACGATTAATCAAAAAGGACTTCCCCAAAACCGTAAATTATGGTCAACAATCGGAGCTTCATACAAAGGTCAATAAGAGTCGAAAATGGGTTAAATTTGCAGTTTGGCTGATTGTTATTATGGCTGGTGTCTTTGGTTATCAAAACTGGCAGACTCAAGAAAGGCTTGATGAAATGAATTACCAGGCAGGAGAAATTTTCGATGATATTTACCGTAACATTGATGCAGATATCGGTGAGCTAGCAAGTCAGTTAAGTTCTTCGGTTTATCTCGTCATTTTGAAGTCCGAAAGTGGTGAAACGCCGATGGGGACCGCCTGGGTGGTATCGTCAAATGCGCTAGCGACTAATTCTCATGTAGCGCAGTTATTCAATGATATCCCGGCTGACGGTTCCTACCAGTTTATCGTTCGCTCTACAGTGGCACCTTATCGCGATCACGTCATTAACCGAGTTGCGTTACATCCTGGATACCATGCACTCGCTCAAGCGTGGGAAAAGGCTGAACCTAAAACTATCGATGCGAGCGGTAATGCAGAAGCCGTGGGTTACATACCAGGCTACGATGTTGCCTTATTATTTCCATCTTCGACCGTTGGGCTGGCTAAACCCATGCCTTTAGCTTCGAAAGTTACACTGAGAAATTTGACCAGTGGAATGGAGGTCGCATACGTCGGATTCCCTATGGAGGGAGTAAAGAAGCAGGTGTTCTCAGAACCTACACCAACCATTCAGGTGGCGAATATAACTTCAATCACTGACTTTTTTAGAGGTCAATCACCTTTTAAGGATGCGCAAATGATTCAACATTCACTGCCAGCGATTGGTGGTGCGAGCGGTTCTCCAATTATCAATAACCGTGGAGAAGTGATTGCATTGTTAAATGCGGGTAATGTTGTTGGTGTTAATGAAAGGGGCGAACGAATTCCTAATGCCGTCGCAATTAATTACGCTCAAAGAGTCGATTTATTACAACCTTTGCTTAAATACGGTGATAATTTTTCAATCGAAGACTTAATTGCTGAGTGGGATGATGGATTTGCACGATATGCTGACAATCGGGCAGTCTCTGAAATCAAAATAAAAAGTATTAGTACAGAGATTAAAAAGGGTTGGCAGAAGCACTTGAAGGTCACCAATCCTATAGAAGCGGTCAATCAGGAAGTAACTATTCGAAAAGACCAACAAATCAATAATGTTCCGGCTGTTTTGTTAGAGTATACGGCGCCCAAAACCGGTAACTACCTGATAATGGCTATCGATGGTGACGAAGCTGATATCGATCTATTAATGGGGCAAGTAGTCAACCGTCAGTTTAAGGAGCTCAATCGAAATACTAAAAACGACTTTTATCCTAACGGAAATTTAAAGGTACAAAAGGGAACAGATATAGCTGTCTATATTTTGAATAATCAGTTAAAAGATTCAAACGAACAGTCGAGTAATTTGCGTTTTTATATCTATCATGACTAGCTCCGCAACCAAACAATCCGCTTACCTTTCCCGATGTTTATTCTGAGATGACGGGAATGCCTGCGCCTTGTGTTATTGTCTAGTAGATGGTTAAATTCGGTTTAGTTAGCCGTTTTCACTATAAGTTCTGTGTTGTTTTATTTTGTTCTGTCCTGGTCTATTTTAAATTAACTGCGCAATCGAAATAATGAACATAAAAATAGTAATCCTAAAGCGTGAAGGGATCCGCCTCCGCTACTACTCGATGGTTCAGGTTCGACTATTGGTTCTGATATTGTAATCGATCGAGATATCGTCGAAGTTGATCCTGCATCATCAGTAACGTTTAATTCAACTGTCACACTAGCCGCGGCAGCATAGGAATGAGTGATATTTACTCCTTGCCCTTGGTCTCCATCGCCAAACAACCAACTATATTCGATGATATTTCCATCAACATCGGAACTGTCTGATGCATCAAAACTACAATTTAGATCGATACAATTCGCAGTGAAGCTAGGCGTGGGGGAGTTGTTATCGGATATGATAAACTCGACGGCGCTAACAACCCCTTGTTGCCGGTGCTGATTAAAAGCTCGAAGAAATAGAGTATGAGAACCATTGTCCAAATTAGTTGTATCAATAGCAGCTGTTAGACTTTCTTCGCTAGAATCTAGTAGTCCATCCGAAGGATTTAACTCGATTAGTTGAGCGCTAGGCTCCCATATAGGCGTGTTAATGGAGTACTCAACCTTGTTTATATAGCTCGAGTTTGTAGCGAGTAACGTCTGCTTTGCAGTTGCGATCACATCTAACTTGACTGAACTTCCGGCTGACACACTGCTGCTTATTTCAGAACCGTTGAGTAGAATAGTTGATAACTCTGGACCATGCGAGAGTAAATAAGGCGCTCTTGATACTTTGGCTGCATAGATGAGCGCCGCCAAGTTATCGGGTTTTATGGTGTTTTCATATTCAGTGCACTCTTGGAAAAAAGAGGTGCCTAACTCGAAGG
Source organism: Kangiellaceae bacterium (assembly GCA_019090895.1). Lineage (GTDB taxonomy): Bacteria > Pseudomonadota > Gammaproteobacteria > Enterobacterales > Kangiellaceae. The sequence goes on along the minus strand of JAHRVB010000201.1, from coordinate 70,894 downwards.
TCAAAGCTGCAATACCCAATTCACCGTAACTTACGTCGTCACTAGTGCCATCAGTGGGGTAGAGTCCAACACTTTGTTGAGGGGTGTATTGGTTAAACCACGCCAGTTTATTTCCAAGTGCAACAAATCCTAAATCATTTGGAGACGGTTCAGTGGTATGACCGTAGGGCCAAAGAACTAATTCACTATAACTATGAATGTCGAGATGGAGCCCACTAGTATCAACAGAAGATGCATCAGATTCATTGGGGCCGCGAGCATCTGGAAAAATACTTCGGATATAGTTTGACACAGCTTGTGTTTCGGGTTCAGATTCAGCTGCAGTGCCACGGTAAGTTTGGTCGCATTCCACACCGCTAGATCCGTCAGGAGTGACGTTCCAGAAGTGGGCGAAATTTCTATTTAAGTCAACGCCTACATTACCAGTACCCGAGCCAGCTGGACAATGTTGTTCGTTAGTGTTTTTTCTTTGTGATATGCCTGTCTCTGCAATTTTTCGCCCATCTGGATTCATATGAAATAATAAATGGACTTCGTGATAATCGACTATCCAGCGGATGTCAGGTTGAGTCTCATATTGTTCTAGAAGGAGCTTGGCGAAATCTAAATTAAGCGTCGCCGGTGTGTATTCTCTAGCATGCATCGAACTATGAATAAATAGTTTCGGCTTGGTTTGCAGAATTTGCTTATTGGTAATTTTTAGAACCATTAAATCGTGGCCACCTTGGCTATTGGCTTTTTTCCAAGAGTCTCCAATGTCGACCCAATCGGTTAAACTAGGGTAATTTGTTGAAAGTCGTTGTCCTTGGGACAAAGTTTCTTCGACGGTTGGATAACATTCAAAGCCAGGAATTCCGGCGAGCGCGAAACTATTCTTATTTTCCACATTGTTAGTATTCCATTTCTTTTGGAATTTCTGATAGCGATTATTCCATTCCGACGCAACATCTATTTTTAAACCGTGTGAGATTAATTTGGTTCTTTCTGCATCGTTTAGGTCGGCAACTAGGAAATTATTCTCGTAATCAATTTCCAGTAACGCATGATGAAAAGATATAGCGATTTTTCTGCCGACTTTATCAGTTGAAAAGCTGACTTTATAGGCATTTATAGAATGAGCTGAGTCATTGGTTTCTTTTAACTCACTATAGCTCCGTGGCGAAATCAAGATGATCATTATGAACAGAATGGTGTTTCTGATGGTGGTTTGCATAACTATCCGTTTTTGATAAAGCATCAATATATTATCATTCTAAATCCATATCGTAGGATTTCAAGGTACTATTGCACAGACGACAGATTGTTTCATTCGGCTTTGATACACACATACAAAGTTCTATGGTTTTTGTAATACAAAATACATAGATTTACCATTAAGCCTTTCGGCTTACTCTTCATTGGCCTATAATGAGTGTCATATTTTCACCGATAGTTGTCTATTTTATAACCAATGAGTTATCAAGTCTTAGCCAGAAAATGGCGTCCCAAATCATTCGATGAGTTAGTCGGTCAGAAACAAACTGCCAAAGCACTTATCAATGCGCTTGAAACTCAGCGACTTCATCATGCCTACCTCTTTACCGGTACTCGTGGAGTTGGGAAGACAACCATTGCAAGAATTTTGTCTAAGAGTCTTAACTGTGACCTTGGGATTAGTTCTACTCCTTGTGGGAAATGCTCAAGTTGTATAGAAATCGATCAAGGTAATTTTGTTGACCTTATGGAAATCGATGCGGCATCTAAGACCAAGGTAGAAGATACCAGGGAACTTTTAGACAACGTTCAATACAGACCCACTCGTGGACGTTATAAAGTTTACTTAATCGATGAAGTTCATATGCTTAGTGGGCACAGTTTTAATGCATTGCTTAAAACACTGGAAGAACCGCCCCCACATGTGGTTTTCTTGCTGGCCACTACGGATCCTCAGAAATTACCAGTCACTGTTTTATCCCGATGTTTGCAATTCCATCTCAAACGAATGGAGCTACCGGATATTGTTAGCCACCTCGCAAAAATTTTAGCTGCAGAATCGATCGAATTTGAAAGTGAAGCGCTCGTACCCATCGCTAAAGGGGCCGATGGCAGTATGCGTGATGCGCTTAGTTTGTTAGACCAGGCAATTGCATTTAGTGGCGATGTACTCAAGCTAGATGCTGTTTTGGAGATGCTAGGTAGCATCGATCAGACATTTGTCCATCAGATACTTGAAGCGATTGAGAATGACAAGGCCGCAGAGCTAATGAATGTGGTTAATGATATGTCTCAATATTCTCCGGATTATATTGAAGTTATGTCCGATTGGCTTAGTCTGCTTTATCAAATTGCGGTTTGCCAAGCGACCAATCTTAGTGAAGATGAAAAAGTTTTAGCTTGGGCGGACAAAATTACCCCTGCGAATTTACAACTCTATTACCAGCTTTCGTTGCAAGCTAAAAAAGACTTACCTTTTGCGCCTCATCCTAGACAAGGATTTGAAATGGCTTTGCTAAGAGTGTTATCTTTTCGACCAAATGTAACAAACCCGTCTACAGTAATTTCTCCGACAGGAGATGAGGCAAAAAAAAAACTAAATAATTCCTTTTCTCAAAAGAGAGAAGTTAGCCCACAATCAGCTACTCATTATTCCAGTGTGTCCGAGAACTCTGCTCAACCGGTTCCCACAGATGGAAAAAAAGCAAACGATAATTTAGTTCAAACTCATTCTTCTTTTGTTCCATCTAATTCCAGACCGGATACTTTAACTGCGTCAACAAATACCGTGTTGAAAATAGTAGAATCTCCAGTCGTTGATAACCAAATAGAACCTCAAACGTCTGTGGAACGGTTAGTTGACTCTAATTCTATTCAAGACAACACGGTTCAAGACAATTCCGTTGAAGACAACATCGTTCAAGACAATACCGTTCGAGACAATAATGCTAATCAAGATAATATCAGTGATCACAAACTCAAATTAGTTCAAGCAGATTCAGAGGTAATCGTTGGTAGGAATATAATTGCCAATATTCTCAACACAGACAACCAACCCAAAGACTCAAAGCAGCCAGTTGAAGTAAGCTCTCAGCAGATTCTGCCAAAGGAATCTACAAAGAAACTACCTTATGCACAAAGGCGATTGTATCCAGCTGAAGCGCATGTGAACTTAGAGCAAGTCAATTTTGAAAACTGGCACATTGTGGTTGATCAAATGTCGATTGGCGGTAACGGTTTACAAGTCATCTTAAATTCAATAGGGGATTTTAATCGTAACGGACTAACGGTTCACTACTTGTATAAAGTAGAAGAGTTTTTAACTGAAAATTTACGTAAATCTCTGATAGAGAGAATTCAGAACTATTTTAGTTTACCGAATTTGGTTGTATCATTTGAGCTAATCGATACGATTAAAGATTCACCCAAGGTTCGACAGGTTAAGCTATTCCAACAAGCTATAGAAGACGCACACCAAGATTTAATAGCAAATTCATGTGTGACGAGACTACAAGAGATGATCGGTGCCACAGTAGACCGTGAGTCAATTTCGTTAAAGTAAGGCAATATTCTGCAGGGAATTGTGAATAGTTCCAAGCGGTTAGTAAGACAAATATTTAATCACGATTTATACTTTAAGACACAGAACAATAGAGGTAGTTATGAAAGGCTTAGGCGATTTGATGAAACAGGCCCAACAGATGCAGGAAAAAATGCAAGAAGCACAAAATGAAGTTGCAAATGTTGAAGTAGAAGGGCAGTCAGGAGCAGGATTGGTTAAGATTAATATGACTGGTCGTCACGATGTGAAGTCAGTAGTAATCGATCCTTCTTTATTACAGGAAGAAAAAGAAATACTAGAGGATTTGATAGCCGCTGCAGTCAATGATGCTGTGAGAAAAATTGAGCACGAAACCAAAGATAAAATGTCATCGGTTACCAATGGTATACCGTTACCTCCAGGCTTTAAAATGCCATTTTAGTGAACCAAACTATGCAATCTATATCTCTTTTAAATCAACTTATTGACGCGCTTAAATGTTTGCCTGGGGTTGGTAATAAGTCAGCACAGCGTATGGCTTATCAATTACTGGATAGTAATCGACAGGGCGCTATTCAACTATCGAATATTTTAAAAGAAGCAATGGAGAATATAGGTAATTGTAGTGTTTGCCGCGATTACAGTGAACAGGCTGTGTGTCAATTATGTGCGAATACTCGAAGAGATGCTTCGACCCTTTGTATAGTAGAGTCGCCATCTGATGTATTAGCGATAGAATCGACAGCTAGTTTTCATGGGTTATTCTTCGTATTGTTGGGGCAACTTTCTCCATTAGACGGAATAGGTCCCGAGGAAATAGGCATGTCAGTTTTAGCGAATAAGTTGTCCGATGGAGTAGTGAAAGAAATAATAGTTGCGACGTCTTCAACAATAGAAGGTGAAGCGACCGCACACTATATCGCTCAACTTGCCCATAAAAATGATCCCAATATAAAAGTTACTCGTTTAGCGCAGGGAGTTCCGTTAGGTGGTGAGTTAGGTTACTTGGACCAATCAACATTAGCGCTTTCGATAGCGAATAGAAATACTCTAGACTTCTAATATCTCAGTTAAGAAAAGTACATTAGAAAAAGCCGGTAAAGGACGAGTTAATGTTTTGTCCTTGTGAAGGTTTAACAGACTAGTTTATTGACAACTCTCCTCTTAAACTAATTTGCATTTTCTGCTTTATTTCGGCGGTAGAACATTCTGTGCTTAATAAGTAACTCAATTTAGTTAACGTTGCTTCTGGAGTCATATCGAATCCACTAATGACACCTGCAGATAATAACTCCTGGCCAGTCTCATAACTTGACATGTCAACTGCTCCTTTTATGCATTGAGTGCAGTTAACAATGATGATACCCGCATGATTAGCTGCTCCTAATAAATGCAAAAACTTAATGTCATTGCACGGCGCATTTCCCATACCGTAAGTCATTAGTACTAATCCTTGGATGCCGGAATTTAGAACGGCTTCTAGTACATCGGTAGAGAATCCTGGATAGAGACTCAGTACCATAACCTTGGGAGCTGCGATTCGATTTATCTTTAATGGCTTGGACGGTTCTTTCAAGAGTAGATTTTTATTGACATTAATTTGAGAGCCTACTTCGACCAATGGAGGAAAATTTGGTGATGAGAATGCATGAAAGCCTGTTGCGTCTAGTTTCCGCGAACGATTACCTCGGTAGAGACGATTGTGAAAATAGAGAGCGACTTCAGGTATATCGTAACGAGACGCTAGTAGCAAAGAGGTAATAAGATTTTCACGAGCATCGGTTCTCATTTGAGACCAAGGTATTTGAGAACCCGTGACGATTACCGGTTTAGACAGATCCTCAAGCATAAAAGAAAGTGCTGACGCGGTGTAAGCCATCGTGTCGGTACCATGTAGCACGATAAAACCGTCGAATTCGTCGTAATGAGCTTTGATATCTTCTGATATTTTAAACCAATCAGCAGGCGTCACATTGGAAGAATCAATTAAATTTTCGTATTCATTAATAACAACTGCCGGCATGTCAGGATAAGCAAGTTCCGGTAGACGATTAAGTTGCTCTGTAAAATAACCTGCTTCTGGTACGAAACCCTTTTCGCTCGGCTTCATGCCGATGGTGCCTCCTGTATAGGCTATGTAAACTCGTTTGCTACTCATTGGTATTGTGTATTTCTCAGTAGTTATGCTTATTTGTTATAATAGCGAAGCTGAGCGCAGAGATAAACTAGGTAGACGAAAGGATTTAAGATTTATTGATATTTGTTAGACACAAAAAAGGCGAATACCGAAATACCCGCCTCAATGTTTTAACTCTTTTTACTTGTTAACGGATATTAGTGTATCTCACAAAAGCACGTTGCATAGGCACTTTTGGGATCATTCCATACCGACATAAAGCTAACTGTTTCCGACACTTCATTGAGCAACTTACTCTTAAGCGTAGGTTTAGCATTATTTACCTGCTTTTCTTCAAAAAGTTCTGCGACTTGAGATTGGTTGAACAGTTCTTTAAGAAGTTTCTCATTTTCTGAGAGTGTTCTCTTAACGTTCAATACATCGTAATCATCGAGTTCAGCAAGCTTTGCAGCCGACTGTATCGCATCATTTAAGCTTCCAAGATTATCAACAAGCCCTAATTCATGCGCTTGTTTACCTGACCAAACTCTGCCCTGTGCGATCTTGTCGACTTCTTCTTTTGTCATGTTCCGCCCCTCAGAAACTAGACTTAAAAAGCTCTCATAACCTGCATTAATTGAGGTTTGTATAATCTCGGCAACGTCGTTAGAAAGTGGTTGTCCAGTGTCGAAAGCATTCGCATACTTAGTTGTTCCAACACCGTCTCTATAAATACCCCATTCATTAAGTGGTTTTTCAAAAGTAGGTAGCATGCCAAAAATTCCGATAGACCCTGTAATTGTACTTGAACTGGCCCAAATCTCGTCTGACGTTGCTGAGATCCAGTATCCGCCAGATGCCGCGACATCCCCCATAGAAGCGACAACTTTAATACCTTGCTCCTGTGCTTTAACTAACTCTCTTCGAATAACTTCTGAAGCAAAAGCGCTTCCACCGCCACTATCAACTCGTAATACGATTGCTTTTACATTCTCGTTATTTCGAGTTTTACGAATTAGTCGGGCAACAGTATCTCCACCAATTGTCCCTTCTTTGTGCTCACCATCCAAGATGTTTCCTTTTGCAGTAATCACCGCGACCTTACTAGACGTTGGATTAATATACTCCAATGGAGAACGTATCGCTTTCAAGTACTTTGAATGGCTTATACTCTTAAATGATTTTGATTCTTCATCTAAGCCAACCAATTCAATCATTTTGTCTCTAAATTGAATTCGACTCATTAAGCTATCGATTAATCCTGCGTCGAGCGCAAGTTTGGCGGTATCCCCTTGGTTTGAAGCCAGGTTTTCTTTGTAATTGTTGATGTAACTCGCAATATCATCAGTTGTTAGTGAACGTCTGGTAGCAACATCTTGTTGGAATTCGTCCCAAAGATCACCCATCCAAGCTCGATTAGCTTCCTTAGCCTCGTCGGACATATTATCTCTAATAAATGGTTCAACAGCTGATTTGAAAGTTCCCACTTTAAACACATGGACATTAACGCCTAGCTTATCAAGGAATGATTTGAAATAAGTGCCCACTCGAGCGAAACCGGTTAAGAAGACGCTACCTTGTGAGCTCAGAATTACTTCATCTGCTTGTGATGCTAAATAGTATTGAGATTGAGAGAAGTTATCTCCGTAGGCAATGACTTTCTTTTCACTGGTTTTGAAATCTTGAATGGCAGCGGCTAAATCTTGTAGTTTGGTGACTCCAGCCCCCCACATGTAGTTGGTAGAAATAACTAAACTAGTGATACGCTTATCGTCTTTAGCATTTTCTATGGCATCGATTAGATCATAAAGTGATGTTTCAGGCGCATCTTGGCTTCCTGTCGCTTCCTGCATAGCTTTGTCAACAGGGTCACTATAGGTTAGCTGTTCGACGATAACTCCATTAGGCTGAAGCACCATTGCTACACCATTTTCAACGGTCACTTTTCCGCCCGAATTGGCAATTGCGGTAATCAATAAGATGATAAGTAGAAAAAATATAAAATTAAGAAAAATTCTACGGCTTAAATCAAGTCCGTACCACAAGTTCTTGAATATCTTGGTCATTTAGAGTCCTTTGTTCATCGAATAACGTTGGTATTGAACAAGCTTATACCAATAAAAATTAAAATGTTAGTAGTATTCTTTTGGATCCTCGGCAGGGTCTATGTTTAGTTGCTAACGCATTGATATATAGGGAATATGCGCAGTAATGTAAAGTGTTAGAAAATCTTACTTTAAAGCGCTCAGATTTAGTTATAATGGCTACTAATAAAAAATCATGGAAATAATTGATGAGTACTTCAACAACTAAGTTAGTGAATCAACGATATCCTGAACTTTTTAAACCACTAGAAGTTCATAATCACACCCTCGCTAATCGAGCGATTATGGGCTCAATGCATACTGGACTTGAAGAGAAAAAAGGTGGATTTGATCGATTAGCGCAATACTACAAAGAACGAGCCGAAGGGGGAGTAGGGTTAATCGTGACTGGAGGAATTTCTCCAAATCTCGCTGGAAGGGTATCGCCATTTGGAAGCCAGCTGAGTTTTCCTTGGCAAGTGTCTAAACATCGTAAAGTCACAAGTGCCGTTCACTCTGTGGGAGGTAAAATTGCCATGCAGATTCTGCATACGGGTCGATACGGATACCATCCATTTAGCGTTGCGCCATCAGCGATTAAATCTCCAATTACCCCCTTTAAACCAAAAGCGTTGAGTAAAAGAGGAATTAATAAAACTATTAAAGATTTTGCTAATTGCTCAAAATTAGCCAAGCGAGCAGGATATGATGGCGTTGAAATCATGGGATCTGAAGGATATTTAATTAATCAATTTATTGTTAGTAAAACGAACAAACGAACTGATGACTGGGGTGGTTCGTTCGCAAACCGGATCCGACTTCCTCTCGCCATCGTTAAAGCTGTTCGTGATGCGACTGATGAGAATTTTATAATTATCTATCGATTGTCGATGTTGGACCTAGTAGAGCAGGGCAGTAGCTGGGATGAGGTGGTTGAGCTTGGCATCGCAATAGAGGCCGCTGGCGCCTCGATAATAAATACCGGTATCGGTTGGCATGAAGCTAGAATTCCTACCATTGTAACGTCTGTGCCCAGGGCTAATTTTACTTGGGTTACCGCCAAGCTAAAGAAGCATATCAATATACCCTTGATTACGACTAATCGGATAAACGCACCGGAAACTGCCGAGCAGGTTTTAAGTTCTGGTCAAGCAGACATGGTTTCAATGGCGAGACCTTTTCTCGCAGATGCTGAATTTATGGCAAAGGCTAAACGGGATGAAGCAAGATTAATTAATACCTGTATTGCTTGTAATCAAGCTTGCCTCGATCATGTGTTCAAAAATAAATTGGTGAGCTGCTTGGTTAACCCTAGGGCATGCGAAGAAACATTACTTAACTTTACGACAACTGCGAATGTAAAGAATATTGCTGTCATAGGTGCAGGTCCTGCGGGTATGGCATTTTCAGTTTATGCTGCTCAGCGAGGACATAAAGTGACTCTCTTTGATGGTGCCGATAAGATCGGTGGACAACTCAATATTGCTAATCAAGTGCCTGGCAAAGAAGAATTCTTCGAAACTATTCGGTATTTCGAAAATATGCTCAATAAATTAGCAGTCACGGTTGAGTTAAATTGCTTAATCGACTCCAGCAAGTTGGAAAAATACAATTTTGATGAGCTGGTAGTTGCGACGGGTATAACCCCCCGCATTCCAGAACTAGAAGGGGTAACTCATTCAAAAGTTCTATCCTACGTTGATGTGTTAAAACATAAAGCAAAGGTGGGAGAATCTGTGGCAATCATTGGTGCGGGCGGTATTGGTTTCGATGTGGCTGAATTTCTTACTCACGAACAATCTTTAGCCATCGACTCTAAGGCTTGGAATAAAGAGTGGGGTATAGATACTGAATACGAAAATAGAGGTGGATTAGCGACAAAGGCACAAGTAGAACCCTCAAAACGAAAAGTCTACTTATTACAAAGAAAAAGAACCAAAGTGGGAGTTGGATTAGGCAAGACCTCTGGATGGACTCATCGTTTGAGCTTAAAACATAAGAAAGTTAAAATGATTAATGACGTCAATTATATCAAAATAGATGATCATGGGTTGCATGTACAAATCGATGACAAGGATATTTGCTTGGAAGTTGAGCATGTCGTGTTATGTGCTGGACAAGTCTCCAATAGAGTACTATATGACGAATTAAATTCTAAATTGGCTAACGTTCACCTGATAGGTGGTGCTGATGTCGCTTTGGAATTGGATGCAAAACGTGCTATCCGTCAAGGCGCCAAGTTAGCGGCGATTTTGTAAACATTCGATTCAAGCAAAAATAAATAAATACATATATAACAACGTGTTATTAGTGAAAGGTTAAGTGATTTGTCAAGGCGAGTTTAATGGTAAATACGCATAAAAACCTATACTCTTAAACAGAATGAAATTTTATTTAGAATTACCCTGCCAAAGTTTAATTAGCTGCTATATTTATTGATAGACATTGGGAGGTGGGTACTGATATCCACTGCGTTGTAGTTGTTTGGAGTGTATTTATGTTGTTACACAAAGGATTTATAGGAAAAATCGAGTTCGACGATCGACGATCGATGCTAACAGGGGAAGTTCTAAATTCTCTTGATTTGCTGGAATTTGACGGGAAAACAGCGGAAGAAATTAAGCGAAATTTTGTTAAATGTGTTGATGATTACTGTTTACTTCACCATGAACATAGTGGTCAAGACTCTATCCCATTTATTGGAAACTACTCGATTAGCCTTGCCGCTGATAAACAATCAGAAGTTATGCGTGCAGCTAAAAGGGAAGGCTCAAGTATGGAAATATGGCTTAATCGACGTATCAATGAACATTTGGGCGATTTCTTTAAAGACGACGTCGCATAATAATAAATTTTTAAAAATAATCTGGCAAAAGTTCGCTTCAAAGTTTGTTTTGCCGGATAATCCCTTCTTAGATTAATCAATAGTAACTCTTCGTTTTGACATCATTTGATAAAGCTCAGTTTTGGACCATTGATTCTGAACACCAAGGCCAAAGAATCGACAATTATCTGATCACTCATTTAAAAGGAGTGCCTAAAAGTCGTGTTTACCGAATTATCCGAAAGGGTGAAATCAGAGTAAATAAAGGGCGAGTTAAAGCGGTTTATAAACTCCAATCCGGCGATATCATTCGTATTCCTCCTATTCGAGTTTCTGAAAAAATTGACAATCCTGATATTGTTAATTTTAAACAAGTGAAACAACTCGAAAATTCTATTATATTAGAAACCAAGCAGTTCCTAGTGATTAATAAACCCTCCGGAATTGCTGTACATGGTGGAAGTGGGCTGTCGTTTGGATTAATTGAAGGGCTTCGGGCACTGAGACCGAAGGAAAAGTTTCTTGAACTAGTCCACCGGTTAGACAGAGATACCTCTGGTTGCATTCTTATAGCAAAGCGTCGATCATTTCTAGTCCATTTTCAAAATCAACTTCGTCATCGAAAAATGAATAAGGAGTATCTTGCGATCGTTTCAGGTCAGTGGCCTAAAGACAAGACTCGTGTAGATGTTCCGTTATTAAAGACTGAAAGAAAGTCTGGCGAACGTATCGTGTTGGTCGATACATCCGGTAAAGCTTCAGAAACTCGTTTCTTTATTGAGGAAGAACTCGGTCAATTCACATTGGTTGTTGCAAAGCCTGTGACTGGGCGTACGCATCAAATAAGAGTTCACGCAAGACACTGTTTTTGTCCACTACTCGGGGATGAAAAATACAGTGAAATTGAACAAGACAAAAATATTATTAACAAGCTGAAGATTAAGACTTTCATGCTGCATGCTCGTCGGTTAAGTTTTACTCTTCCGCAAACAGAAGAATTGGTAACGGTTGAAGCGCCTACTCCGGCGAAAATGAACTCAGTGCTTAAACAATTAAGAACTATAAATAACTAAATAATAAAGCGGTACAACAATGAACAAGAGAAACCCCCTAAAGGAATATAAATTTATTATCTTTGATTGGGACGGTACATTGATGGATTCGACCGCGAGAATCGTCTCGTGTATGCAAAAAACTGCAGAAGTCATTGGTTATGAAATACCGTCTGTTGAGCAAGTTAAAGGCATCATCGGATTAAGTATGGATGCAGTGATTGAGCGGATTTTCCCAGAAGCAGGAGAAGAGCATCGAAGTCATGTCAAAGATGTTTATCGCCAATATTACGTCGAACTCGACCAAACTCCCAGTCCGCTATTTAAAGGGACCATGCCGCTCCTTGAAAGCCTCAAGACTCATGAAGTTTCCTTCGCAGTTGCAACAGGAAAGGCAAGGGCCGGACTTAATAGAGCATTGAGTTCTGTGTCAATGCTAGACTATTTTAATGTTTCAATTTGTGCCGATGAAGCACAATCGAAACCCCATCCAGAAATGGTTAATCGTTTACTCAACAGCGCTGGGCACTCAATCGATGAGACGTTAGTGATTGGTGATAGCGTCCACGATCTTGGAATGGCTCAACAGGCTGGAGTTGATGCTGTTGGGTTAACGAGTGGAGCTAATACCAAAGATGAATTAGCTTTGTTGAATCCGATCTTTATTTTAGACCAACTTGAAGAATTAACGAACAAAATAAACTGTCAGACAAAAGGTATAATTTGTTTGGATTAAGATTCCAGACTGACTATTCCGCACGGAGAAGTCAATTGAAATGACTACTAATTATCAAATAAAAGAATATTATTATGACGAACCGTGCTATCGCAGTAATGAAATTATTAGTGACGATGGCTGCTGCCGCGCTAGTGATAACTTATGCCAAAGTCGCGTTAACTGAGGTACCTTTCTATTCTTTCATTTGGTTGCAAATGTTAGTCGCCAGTGGCGTGATGTTGTTCTACACACTAGTTGTAAAGAAAGAAACTTTATTTGTTCGAGGCGCAACGAAAGCGTTGATAATGGTCGTTGGTATTGGCTTACTTAATTATTTGTTGGTACGCTTCCTATTCATTTATTCCCTTAATTTACTACCGGTGACTACCCATGCTTACTTGATGAATTTTGTAGGTATTGTAACGATGTTGCTAAGTGCACTGATACTCAAAGAGAAGCCCCGAGTTGTGCAAATAGTTGGTGCTGGAGTCGCTATTCTAGGCTTGTGGATTTTCTTTTGTGACCAACCAAAAGACGGCGGGCTAGTTGGGTTAATGTCTGTCTCTGGTGCAGTCCTGTGTTTGGCTCTTACCAATATTTTATTACGGCATCTTCATTTAATTAAGGGTAATAAGTACTCTCATAATCAGATCGCTACGATCTCCATCACCGTGGGCAGTATTCCATTAGTTGCATATGGCTTGGTATCTGATGTTCCATTAGCTCCGATTTCACCAAAAAATTGGATGATTATTTTTGCCAATGGTCTCGTTGCAAATGCAATAGTGATGTTAGTTTTTAGTCAAGTAATGCAACATCTAAAAGCTTATGAAGCGAGTTTGATAGCAATGTCGGCACTTGTTTTTACAGCGCTTTTTGCTATGCCTATACTCGGTGATTATTTGAATGCCTTTGAAGTTGGTGGGATGGTATTTATGATTGTAGGAATAGTTATTGTGCAGTGGAATAGTCGGAATAACGAAGAACGATTGAATTAATCGGCAACTTATAGCTTACTGGCCGGTAGAATTATCTATTCACAGATTATAAGGCTGAAAACGGGAACGTTCAAAAAGATTACACAGTGCGATCAACGGGAGTCCCTCTAAACTAGTGGGGTCGTCGCTGATTATCGATTCAAACAACGAAATACCGGCAGACTCGACTTTAAAACTTCCCGCACAATCATAAGGCATGTCCATCTTCAAATAGTTTTCAATTTGAATAGCGCTTAAACTTCTAAATTTTACTTGAACAACACTCTCTTGATAATAGTATTCTTGTTGTGATTGATTAACTAAAAATAAACCGGTTATGAACGATATGGTATTGCCTGAGAATTCTGCTAATTGCATACTGGCTTTTTCATGAGTGTATGGTTTGCCGATGATTTTGTTATCAAATACAGCGACTTGATCGGAGCCGATAACATAATTTTTAGGGAACGATGAAGCAATGGCGTTGGCCTTTGCTATTGACAACCTTCTCACAAGCGATTCTCCTGACTCGTCATCGAAAGGCGTTTCATCAATATCTGGTGAATGCCACTCAAATGGGATGTTCAATCGTGCGAGAAGCTCTCTACGATACGGAGAACTCGACGCCAAAATCAATTTACTCATTGACGGACGGTTCTTTTTGTTGCGCTTGCCAAAGCTCAAAATAATGTTGTTTTAACCTCAGTAGTTCAGCATGGTTACCTTGCTCCACTATTGCTCCTTTTTCAAATACTATTATTTTGTCAGCGTTTACAATTGTTGATAACCTATGAGCGATAATTAAGCTAGTTGTTGTTTTACTCAATTCATTGATCGACGTTAGAATACCTTTTTCGGAACGGCTATCAAGAGACGATGTTGCCTCATCAAATACTAATATAGGTGGTTTTTTTAATATTGTTCTAGCGATTGCAACTCGCTGCTTTTCTCCACCTGATAGTTTTAATCCACGTTCACCTACAATGGTTTTTGTTCCTTCTGGTAACTGTGTAATAAAGTCATCTAAGTGCGCCATCTTGATAGCATCCAAAACTTCTTTTTGTGTTGCATTTGGTCGTCCATAGCGAATGTTTTCAAAAATAGTGTCGTTAAATAAAACTGTCTCTTGTGGGACTATACCTATCACTTTTCTCAGCGAGTGCTGGGTAACTTCTTTAATATCTTGCCCATCGATCAATATTCTTCCGGCGGAAGGGTCATAGAAGCGAAACAACATTTTGATCGTAGTGGATTTTCCTGAGCCACTCGAGCCAACTAAAGCGATCGTTTCACCAGATTTCACTTCGAAATTGATGTTCTTTAGAATCTGTCTATTTTCGACATAACTGAAGTCGACCGCTTCAAATCGTATATTTCCATTGGTTAACTGCATTGGCTCAGCCGTTTCGCTATCGGCTATTTTTGGCGTTACATTGAGAAGCTTAAACATATCTTCAATATTTATGAGGGACATTTTAATTTCTCTATAGACGAAGCCTAAAAAGTTGAGAGGGATAAAAATACCCATCATTAGTCCGTTAATTGTTACAAAGTTACCCGCAGTTAGTATCTCATTTTTAACGTCAAGGGCCGCTAGGTACATCATAACGGTCATAGATGCGCTTATTATAAAAGCCTGACCTGAGTTCAGTGCAAATAAAGACAATCGATTTTGTCTTCTTGCTCTTTCCCACTTTGCAAGGTCGTCGTCATATCGTTTCGCTTCAAATTCTTCGTTTGTATAATATTTGACGGTTTCATAGTTGAGTAGACTATCAATAGCTCTACTATTGCTTTCCGAGTCTGCTTTATTTGCGGCTCTTAAGAATCTATTTCGCCAATTGGTGACTAGAACAGAAAATGAGATGTAAGCTAGAATAGATGCGAATGTGACTAACGCGAATTTTGCGCCAAACTGTGAGTAAAAGATCCAAATAACTAACATTATTTCTAGTAAAGTAGGAAGAATATTAAAAATCATAAATCGCATCAAAAAACTTATACCACTCACTCCGCGCTCTATATCTCTCGATAAACCACCTGTTTTTCGATTGAGGTGAAAATCTAGGTCAAGCTTATGCAAGTGTTTAAATACACGATAGCCTACCCGACGCATCGCGCGTTCAGTAACTCGACCAAATAAGGTATCCCTTATTTCACCAAAAAGTACATTTAATAGTCGCAGCAGCCCATAAAGAATGACAAGTGTTGCTGGTATAAATATCCAGATTCTATCGATAGTGTCTGGCGTTTGGTCATTAGCATTCATTTGATCGACTATATTTCCCATAATTAAGGGAAGGGCGATACTTGCAAGCTTGGCTGAAATTAGGAAAATAAATGCGAGAAAAATCCTACCTTTAAACTCCGATAGGTAGGGTAAAAGGTACTTTAGTGTGCGCCAGTTTTCGACTTGATTTGATTCTGGAATAGGCTGAGGGCGCATAGCGTTCGATTCGATTTTGGGAGGACTATTTGTCATTATACTCATATTAATCTGTTAGAATGGTGCTCTTGAACAAAATCATCCAAAATTAAGGTCAAAAATGTCTAACTCATTCAGAGAGCGCTATGAAGAATTCATAGAGCATGCCATTGAATTAGAAGTAGTTTGGAATCTACAAAATAAAGACGGATTTGCGCTGTGTGAATCTATACAATTTGAAGGCACTCAAGTCATGCCTTTCTGGTCTACTGAAAAGGCAGCTAAAGTGGTTTGCATCGACGATTGGGGCGATTACAAACCTAACCCAGTGAGAATTGATGATTTTATTGATGCTTGGTTACATGGCATGGAAGAAGATGAACTATACGTAGGAATTAATTGGGATGAACACTTAGAGGGTGTCGAAATAGAACCTGTGATGCTTATTGAAGACCTGTTAGGTGAAGAGTAAAAGGTACTCAATATCAAACTACCGTTCAATACATAGTATATATAAGCCATAAGGGGACGATAATGCGGTTTTTGAGACGATTAGTTTTGCCTTTTAACATACTTTTGGGTAGAATCGCGCGCCTATGATTAAGACTGAGAACAAAACTGACCTTAAAACCCTGATTCAGCCAAGAAAACTGGCTAAAAAAGAAGGGGAGTTAAAGTATAGGTGGCAAGTTAAAGATTTTGAACGACTGGATGGTCTGTTATTTTCAAATGAAGGTTTTATTGAAGTTCACTTGAGTGGTCGGCAGGACAATCGGAATCGTTGTTTGGTAGAAGCGCATATAATCGCTGATGTGGTTTTACAATGCCAAACCAGCTTTGAGCCAATTGAATACCAAGTTGATGCCAGTGTATTGTATTGTACTGTTATTAAAGAAGAGCAGATTGTAGATTTAGATGAGGAATATGAGCCTCTTTTAGTTGACGATGGTCAAGTTGACATAAAAGAAGTCATTGAGGATGAATTAATCCTTTCGCTTCCTCTTATCGCCAACAAGGCGAGTAAAGATTTAGGCATTCAGATGTCTTATGGTGAATTACCAAAAGAAGCTGAAACCAAAAAGAATCCTTTTAAGGTTCTTGAAAACGTAAATTTTAACAAAAAATAGATTTGATTAGCCTATGAGCTAGTCGAGTAACTGATTTATATTATTGTAAAACTTAGGAGTTATTCCAATGGCAGTTCAAAAAAGTAAAAAATCTCGCGCTCGTCGCGGAATGAGACGTTCACACGATGCACTAGTATCTAATACTTCGACCTTGTCTGAAGATGAAACAACAGGTGAATTACATTTACGTCATAATATGACTGAAGATGGTTTTTACCGTGGTCGTAAAGTAGTTTAATTCGATTTATTCTTTTTTGAATATTAATCAAATTTGAAAAAATCTAGAATTTGTTTGTCCTTTAGTCATTATGGCTAATATAACGATAGCAATTGATTGCATGGGGGGCGATTTTGGCCCCTCAGTTACGATTCCAGCCATTAAGTATGTGCTAGATAATCGAACGAAAGAGAAACCTGCCACTGGCGATACTGTCGACTTCCAACTATTTGGCCAACTCGAAAATATCGAATCAGAGCTTAATACACTAAAGTTCAATGATCGAACAAAAATCAGCCTACATCAATCTGATGATGACGTGCTGATGACAGACAAACCCTCCCTAGCATTAAAAAATAAAAAATCTTCTTCGATGCGATTAGCCCTAGAATCGGTTCGAGATGGACGTGCGCATGCGTGTGTTAGTGCTGGCAACACGGGGGCTCTGATGGCTGTCTCGCGTTTTGTTCTAAAAATGTTACCTGGGATCGACCGGCCCGCGATTATTTCCGCATTACCAACCAGTAAAAACGGACAGGTTTATTTATTGGATCTGGGGGCCAATGTCGAATGTAATGAAAAACGATTGGCCCAATTCGCCATTATGGGGAATGAATTGTGTAAAGGTTTAGATGGAGTTAACTCTCCTAAAGTCGGATTACTTAATGTTGGGGAAGAGGAGATAAAAGGCTCGCAAAAATTAAGGCAAGCAGCGGCATTGATCAATAAATTAGATGATGTCGAATATATTGGCTTCGTAGAGGGTAATCAAATCTTTAGTGGTGATTATCAAGTGATTGTCACTGATGGGTTCACCGGTAATAATGTATTGAAGGCTTCGGAAGGATTAAGTGAGTTCTTACTAGAAAAAATCAAACATGCCTTTCAAAGAAACTGGTGGACAAAACTAATTGGCTTGTTAGCTAAACCCATGCTTAATCTGTTTAAAGATGAGATTAATCCAGAGCGCTATAATGGCGCGTGTTTAATTGGCCTGCGAGGGGTTGTTATAAAGAGTCATGGTAGCGCTAATGTGCATGCTACTGTTTGTGCCATCGAAGAAGCAATACTTCAGGCTAAGCAAAAAGTACCGAGTAAAATTCGCGCAAGTTTGGAAAGTGCGCAAATAAATCTACAACGAGTTCAGTAGCGAGAGAAATACAAAATACTTAGTTATGAGTTCTATTTACCTAACGATTTTTGGTAATTGAACTACTTGATTCTATAGCCGTAAACAAATTCAGACTTCGATATTTTTTGCATACCATTTTCGCGAAGTCAAGTGAGAAAAAACTGCCAACCAAATATCCTTTTCCGCCACTAACTGAACTGATGACAAGCTCCGGTAATAAATTCTTCAGCATGTCCACTTGGTCCTCATCTTGCGGGGCAACTAATACCTGATATTCTTTAAGTTGTGTACTGTTACTAGAGTAGTCGGCAAGCATGGAATTTACTTCAGCAAGAATAAATTTTTCTTCATCAGAGATCATTTTGTCTGCATTTGCGAGAGCGTTAAGTACATCTCTTAGGTGAGTTGCTTGAGCAGTGGGAGGACTAATATCTATATACTTTATAACAGAGTTTCTTAATTCTAGATAATTTGAATCTAAAGATTGCTCTGTATTTTGATTCTCGTTATTAGTCAAATCACATCGCTGAAATGGGATATACCAAGTTTTAGCAAATATTTCTATGAATTCAAATTCCTTTTCTGAAACTTTATTATCAATTAGTGCGAGTTGCTTTAGTATTTCTAGCATTTTGTCGGCACCAGTAGGTTTTATTAATGCCTTAACTAAATCGCCGGCTTCATTGGTTTCTAATTTGATCGCTCTTTTTAGTTTGGTCCAAAGGCTTAGAGGTTTTTGTTTATCGCGAACCCAGAAACCACTACCGATTAATAAAAAGACGCTGCCTGCTATGATGCCGACGAGGGCTTTAATAGCACCTTTATACTCCGCATCAATCCAACCATACTTAATCAGAAAAGGAATGGTCGACAAAATGCCCAGAATGGATGCAAATACTGAAACGCTCTTAGCCACGTTCTCGTCGCTTTTTCGGGACCATAGTTTATTAAGAGTTAGGTAGGTTGTAAGAAATCCAACGGCTACAGATGCGACAACAAGTGTTTCTATGGTTTGATCGAAATTAGCCAATGATTGTAATCTCTAAGTTTTATTATTCTAACTAGAGAATAGCATCAATATTATTGATTTTGGGATAATTTATTTACTGAGATTCGGTTACAAGAACTCGATGAATTAG
Organism: Kangiellaceae bacterium; assembly: GCA_019090895.1. Taxonomy (GTDB): domain Bacteria; phylum Pseudomonadota; class Gammaproteobacteria; order Enterobacterales; family Kangiellaceae. The sequence goes on along the minus strand of JAHRVB010000201.1, from coordinate 51,569 downwards.
ATTTAGCGAGTTAGTGATGGTGAGCCGCTTCGCCTCCGATGTAGATGACATACAATGTATATATTCCCATCACTAGGAAAAAAAGAGATGAAACTAAACGAATACCGGGTTTATTTAGTAGCTTTTTAATTGAAAGGCTTGCACTACCCGCAAAAAGAGTCGCTGGTAGTGTCCCGATGCCAAAACAAAACATAAATGCTGCACTAGAAAGACTGTTTCCTAATGAAAGAGCAAAGCCTAAACTGGTGTAGACTAAACCGCAGGGTAACCATCCCCATAACCCACCCAGTAATAATGCTTGCTTGTGGTTCTTTACCGGCAGCAGATTTTTACTGAGAGGACTAATTCTTTTCCATATCAACTTACCGGCTTTTTCTAGATAAGATAATCCATACCACCACTGATTGATGTAAAGCGCCATAGCGATTAACAGTAGTCCGGAGAGGGTTTTTAAAATTGGTAGAGCGGAAAGCTGATTAAACTCTAACCCTATCCAGCCTACAACAGCACCGAAGAAAGTGTAACTAGTAATTCGGCCGACTTGATACAGAAGGACCAATGACCAATTGGACCTATATTTAGCTGCTGACGAAGTGATCGAGAGGGACGTAATAATACCACCGCACATTGCCAGACAATGCCCCGCACCTAATAAGCCCAAAAGCACAGCGCCCGATAACGTAACCGTTTCCAAAATTATTCCTTTTCCAACGTCTCAATTTTATCCAAGAACGATTTTCGTTGTTTTGGTGAAGCTTGTAACCACCAGTGCTCTAGCATCTCGACCGGGTCTACATCCTGATTCGAGTTAATTGCACGTAGGTCTTCTGGACTTTTATTTTTGTTTCCTTGAGGCGTTTTATCACTGGTGATCAGTAATCTAGTTTGTCCCATTAGGCTTGGTTTAGTTTGCTGATTAACAAAACTCTCGGAATTTGATTCCAACAACCTACTTTTGTTCTGGATCAAACGCCCGTCGATGTCTTCTATCGAAAAAATAGGATTCAATGCGTACTTTCTTGCGGCACGCGAGTTTGCGGACTTTAAGTATTTTAACAAATACTGTGCGTGATTTTTTGCATAAAAACTAATCACAAAAGCATCTGATTTTATGATGTCGAAATCATCATCATTTTCGTACACCACTTCAAAAATTAACGCTATTTTGTTGATTCCTGACTTTAACGAGACTTGGTTGTTATTGGTAAATAGCTTTTGTTCAACGCTAGTACCATTAACTGAAATAACATTAAAATCTTCATTTACAGTAAGTTTCGAATTCGCCATAACGGACTCACTAAGTACCGATACGAGCAGAAAAACTGTGGAATACAGCATATACCGGTAGTTACTACTCATTGGATTTTACTCGGTTGGAATCGTCATCAAATAGTATATTCACCGCGGGCGAATCTAAATCGTCGAACTGGCCATTGCGGACCGCCCAAAAGAAAAAAGCGACTGCGACCATAAGAATGATGATTGAGAGTGGGATTAACCAATAAATGATGTCCAATTTTTCAGCCTTAATATTAATATACTAATTAATGAGTATCTTCATGGGTTTATTCTTGAACATAGAGAACTTACATTGTTTGGAAAACAGGAGATAAGCCAGACCCCCAAAATATTACAGTAATCGCAAGCATTCCCACTAAGCTAACCATTGCTACCGTAAGAATTGAGCTAGAGAATAGAAACGCCTTTTCCTCATTGATTCCCATCAATTGAGGAACACCTTTAAAAAGTAAGTTGACTGACATGGCGATGGCAATAAGACTGACCAACATATCCAACCATAATATCGGGAACGCGCCCAACAGCCCGACAAGAAAAAGAGGCGTAAAACTATAAGCGGTTAAATTTAGACATTCAGAAAGAGTAGGATTGGCTCCATAGGTCTTTGCCATCCAACGAACAAATAAGGACAGTACCAAAACTGCAACCATTATTGCGATATAAGCGACAATAGACAAATACAACGCACTTTCAGTTGTTAATCTATGAATTTCACCTCCGCCAATTTGCCAGCCTACATAAGTACTACCGATAAAGGCCGATGCCGGTGGGATTGCGGCAAAAAACACCAAAAAAGTTAAGTAGAGTCGACTTATGCTCTGTTTATTCTTGCTAATGTTGCGCCACTCTTTTGTAGGGGCATACATCAGTGCAAATGCGCTGGTTAAAGACATAGTGCAGTTCCTATTAATTGTCCACATTTATCAAATCAAAGGGTAAGCGATGCTCGTTCCTTAAGTCAATTCGATTTTCACTCGTTATTGACTTAGGACAATAAAGCTCAATATTTACAGGGCAAACCTGAGAGCGAGCTTATGCTCGAAAACACTGGTGAGCAGCCTACTTTTGCACTAGAATTTAGCCAAAGAATACGAATGCAGCTCTGCAATAATGGCAAGTAACGACATAATTAGTGTTTTTTAGCTAATCATCATACTTAATGAGAGACGAAATATGAACAGAAGTGTATGTAAGTCGATAGGATTATTAATTGGTGGGCTTCTTTTTGTAATTTCTTCTGCAGCAGGAGCAGAACAACTGAAACCGGGGTTAGAGTTGGATACTCTTGATATGAGCCATACTGCGAACCCAGCAAAGAACTTGATTACAGGAGGGCAGCCAAGTCTCTTGGATCTATCAAGGCTGGCAGAGGCAGGCACTAAACTCATTATCAACTTGCGTGGTAATGGTGAGTTTTCAGAGTTTGACGAGAAAGAAGCGGTTGAAAAACTAGGAATGAAGTATATTTCGATTCCCGTTGCTGGCGGGAGCGAGATCAACTTAGATAATGCAAAGCAACTTGATCGAGCACTGAATAATCTAACTCTACCGGTACTCGTTCATTGTGCTAGCAGTAATAGGGTTGGCGGATTATTAGCATATAGAGAATTTAAGTTAAAACAGCGGTCTTCTTCTGATGCCTTAGCTTTTGGGAAATCAGCTGGGATGAGAAGTACTTCTAAAGTTGTCAAAACCTTAATAGCGAAAAATAATTAGCTATAACTTTTGTGCTTAGATGTTATTGATATGCACCTACTTGAATCGAGAGCCAAATCCTACTTATAAGGTTCAATCGTTGTTTCAACGTATTCAAGAGATTTAAGTATCATAATTACTTCTGCTTTGTCTTTTTCTAGTTGTGCTATTTTAACTGGAAAATAGTTCAACGAAGGACTTAGCCACAAGCTAAATATATCGCCATTTGACTTTGTTCTTGTTAATTTTATGGTGTCCATCTTTCCGAGTTCGGTACTTAAACTCTCTCTTAGTTCGTTGATGTACTGGAATGTTTGAAGCTTACCTTTGTAACTGACTTGATAGATAAATTGAGCCTTGTTTGCAATTAAATCAGCTCTCAATTGGAGTAAATGACTGACCCTATCAAATACTGTTTCGTCATGGGTCAAACGCCATTTCTTCTTACCTCGGCTACCGATCTCGATTCCATTATCCCAATCAAAGATTTGTTTCATCTTCTTTTCTTTTTTAAAAGTGATTTTAGTTTTGCTTAAAAACTCGTTGGTAATTAGTTTTTTGTTCTCTATTTCGAATTTTGAAGACTCGAAATTCTTGAGCTTTACAAAGTACTTGCTCAATGTGGCTGTCGAACTGAGTTCCCATTGGTCGTCTTGTAATTGCAAGCGTCTGATAGCTTGCCCTAAGTCGTTTCCATCAGAAACTACTTTATAAATTGCGGAATAGGGATGTAGAAATAGCCACGGGTTTGCATTAGTTGTAGTGCGTGTGGTTTCGAAGTTGATTGTCTCTTGGAGGATATCTGATTGTTTATTCGAGAGTGATTGTTTTTTGTCGAACTCAGTTGTTTGATGCGCTGTTAGCGGAGCCGAAATACCGCAGAAGAGCAATCCCAAGGCGACGAATTTAATCGATATTTTACCCATTCCGGTAAACGGTAAAGCTCTGTTCTTTGAATCCATACTCACTTTCCTGATTCTTAGATATTGAGTTTTAAATGGAAATGACTTGTTCCAGCTGCTTATTTTCAAAATAGACGACATCCTCATTTAGGCTAATTGCGCCCGAAAGAAATAACTTAGCAATATACGGATAAAGTTTATGTTCTAAAGTTTGTATCCGTTTATTTAATGACTCTTCTGAGTCATTGGCTTGAATAACCGTAGAGCCCTGACCCACTAACGGTCCTCCATCTAGCTCCTCTGTCACAAAGTGTACTGTTGTTCCGTGTAACTTGTCGCCATTTTCTATTGCTTTTCGATGTGTATGGAGACCTGGGTATTTGGGCAACAAAGACGGGTGAATGTTCAATAATTTTCCTTTGTAGTTTTTTACAAAGTCAGGAGTGAGGATTCTCATAAAACCCGCCAAGATTATTAGGTCAGGAGAATATTGATTGATAGCGTTAGCGAGTGCTAAATCAAAACGCTCTCGAGTAGAGTATTCTTTGTGAGGAATACAGATAGCAGGAATATTGGCTTGTTTCGCTCGCTCTAAGCCATAAACATCTTCTTTGTTGCTAATAACCGCCTTTATAGAGCCATTAAATCCAGAGTTCTTTTGGGCTTCAATAAATGCTTGCAAGTTTGAGCCACTTCCGGAAATTAATACCACAATGTTCTTTTTTTGACTAGTTACGCTCTCAGGTTTAGATTCTGAACTATTCATCTTATTGGCCTTCTGGGCTTTGGTCGTTGTATGGATAAATACAACGATTGACCTACTGAGCCAATCATAAATTGGCCAATCTAGTATTCAAAAACGTTACTACCAGAGGTCGATGCGAACTAGATAGTTGTCGAATCAGTAACAGTTAGTAATACAAACGGTTTTTACTTAAAAGTGACTTGTTGCTCTTCTTTTGAAACGATTTGACCCAAATGCCAGGCTTGTTCACCGCTTGCATTTAACAGCTCAATGGCTGTTTGCAATTCTTCTTGTGACACCACTAACACCATGCCAACACCACAGTTAAACGTCTTATACATTTCATTACTCTCAACATTTCCTTTTTCTTGTAGCCAATCGAAGATAGCTGGTTTTGTCCAACTCGACTCTATAATTTCAGCACACGCATTTTCAGGTAAAACACGAGGAATATTTTCTAGTAATCCGCCACCAGTAATATGTGATAACGCTTTAACGTTTACTTTATCAATTAGTTTAAGTATTGGCTTAACATATATCCGTGTTGGTTCAAGCAGTGTTTCAGCGAGTGTTTTACCATCAAAGGGTTGATCGAGTTCAGCCTTAGATACCTCAATAATTTTTCGAATAAGCGAATATCCATTAGAATGTGGGCCGCTAGACGCTAGTCCTATTAGCTGGTCCCCAGTTGCAACCTGAGTTCCATCAATGACCTTTGACTTTTCTACGATACCGACACAAAAACCAGCTAAATCATAGTCTTCACCTTCATACATGCCAGGCATTTCTGCTGTCTCACCACCAATAAGCGAACAATTAGCTTGTTTACAACCTTCACCGATTCCCGTTACGACACTTGCAGCCGTATCGATGTCCAGCTTGCCTGTCGCATAATAATCTAAGAAGAATAGCGGTTCAGCACCTTGAACGATAAGATCGTTCACACACATCGCAACGAGATCGATACCCACTTTATCGTGGATTCCTGCGTCAATAGCTAATCGAAGTTTAGTACCCACACCGTCGGTACCAGAAACAAGTACTGGTTGGTCATAGCCAGTTGGCAATTCGAACATGGCGCCAAATCCACCTAAGTTAGAAGTTACTTCTGGTCGTTTGGTCGCTTTTGCGACACTTTTGATTCTCTCGACCAGCTGATTGCCTGCTTCGATGTCGACGCCTGCATCTTTGTAACTCAATGATTTCTTGGTGTTTTCTGACATTTGTTTGTACCCTTGTTTAGCAGAACTAAATTTGGCGCTATTTTACACAGGCTAATCGTTTAGATCGAGCAATTTAGAGGTTTATTTGGCCGAATATAGGTTGTAAATAAAGGTGTGTTTAAGGCTCTTTCGACCCTCAAATCTCATGGAGTTTGGACCTTATCCCTGAGGGCATCGATGAATGACTAAGGATTCGTAGCTTCTGATTAGTTAGAACCTTTTAATTGAAGAAGCGCTTCATTCTTAGCATAGGCATTAAAAGCGGAGTCTTCGGACTCAATTTCGTATGGACCGGTCCAATCTTCTGGCGGAGAAATTTCGATTGGAAAGAGAACTTTCCAACCATTGAATTCCATTTCCTCTATATCGCCATCGAATTTTTGAATTTCAATCATCTGATCATCATAATCGATCGCGACTACTTCAAAACGATCGCTCTTATTGTATAGGCGGTACCAATGTCCTATTTCCGCAGTGACTTGTCCTGACATCATGTTAGCGTTCTCCGTACGTTTTCTTAAGTTGAGGATTTGCATCTACAACTCTCTAATCATTGTACATAATGAGCTAAATGAGAAGGATTGAATTGCTCTTTAAATTGAGGTTTTTAGCTGTTTTAATAATTAAAATGCAACCCTCGACAATGAGCATTGGAATGAAAATTGATTTTCATCAAAGCTAATCGTTATCTTGCATTTGTTAGCGGTCGAGATTTGATATTGGTAGGGATCACAATGTTGTCTAAATTTGCAAGGAAACCATCGTTTGTTTGTGCGAGTTGAGAATAGATTTCTTGGTAGGTTAGTACATTTTTTACGTATTCTCGTGTTTCTTTGTAGGGGATTTGTTCTATCCATATTTTACTGTTAGATATTTTATTGTCCTTCAACCATTGGTCGACCCTGCGAGCTCCAGCGTTATAAGCGGCGGTTGCCAAAATAGGGTTTCCGCGATAATAGCTAAGCATCTGTTTGAGGTGAGCGACACCCAATTTAATATTTAAGCTAGGGTCGTGGAGCAGTCTTTGTTGTTTTATTTGTTGATAAGTTAACCCAGCGACATTTGATGCTTTTAATTTTTGTCTTGCGACGTGGCGTGCGGTAGCAGGAGTCAGTTGCATAAGCCCTTGTGCGCCAGCGGTCGAAGTAGCATCGGGTTTAAATGCACTTTCTTGTCTTGTAACTGCGTAAGCCCAGCTAAGCGGGACATTATATTGCTGGGTCGCATTTTTATATTCTTGGTGAGATGGTAGAGGAAACCGCTTTTCGACATCATCAATTATTTTACTTTTTGCAAAAGCGAGAATACTTTGATGCTCCCATCCCCAATCGTGAGCCAAATAGGCGGCGATTATGTAGTCAGATTTAGGTAGTTTAGACATGAATTGATTCCATTCTCTTCGAGCATCAGTCCTCCTTTCTAATGTAAAGAGTTCTTTGGCGTTTATCGCTTCGTTGGCTAACGCTAAGTCAACAATAGTGCTCGCATTAATATTTTCTTTTTTTAAGTTGAGTGATGGACGTTGATTAAGTTGAGTGGCCGCTAGAAATCCATAATAACTGCGCTTTTTTGCGAGTGTGCTTAAGAGCGAGTGTGAGGCTTTGTGATCTTTAATTGAAAAGGCTGCAACTGACTGCCAGTATTGCCACTTATCCCTATCTTTAATTAAATCGCTTCTTTCGCTTGAAATCCTTAATATTAGCGGCCAATCCTTTGAGTTGATTGCATTCGATAGAAGCCATTGGTCGACTGAAGTATCAACCAATTCGCCCTGCATCAATTGGGAAGAAGAAAAAGACGTTTTTAACCAGTCTTTTGATTCTGGTGCTGTATTGAGTGCAAGTGATAGACCGATAGTTCTCTTCAAACGCGAGGTTTGACGTTTTGTCATCATTAGCTCTTGGTCGAATTTCTTCCAGGCTTTTATAGCTTGATTGGGTGCTAACCAAGCTAGTTTATTGAGCACGTTATTTGCTATGTCTCTTTTGTAAGGGTCTCTGTCTATTTGAAACGGCATTTGATTCAATAATCTGGGCTTACGTTGTATATCGACCAATAAATCCCCTGATTTTTGAAAGCCAATCCGTCGTAGTTGATTCAAATATCTAACTAGTTGAAAGTTTCCAGCTCTCGAAGCTAGTAGCATTCTTCGCCAAATTAAACTTTCGTGAAGTCCTCCTCGTTGTTTCCATCGTTTTATAACGGGATCACAATAGCGGGGTATTGAATGGGCCGATAACCAGATTGTCTCAATGGCATATTTAAGATCTGAATGTTCTTGGGATAGAGGTTCGGTTGTGGATTGAAGTTTATGTTCAAGAAAGCGACATCTTTGTTTCAAGTTTAAACCGGGTTGATAATATTGGAAAAATTTATTCGTTCGGTTATGAACATAGAGATAATCCAACCAAGCAGTGCGTAGCTTTCTACTAGCGACTTCCGTTTGCCGTTGATGAAGAAAATGTTCGACTTCATATTCTATTTGTATTGGATTGTCTCTGAGTTTCAGTTTATAAATTAATAAATCTCTCTTTAAGTATGGAGCTAGTGGGTAATGAGCAAGCTTGATTAAATACTCTTCGACAATCCTAATATTTCCTTTTTGAAGCTCCTGTTGAGCGGCCAAAAACCAAGTTCTATACTTAAGTAAATGTGAGTCTAAGCTATCAAACTTAGGTGCTGCGAGGGGGAGATTGAGATACTTTTTTTTCAAAGGTTGAACGGTAATAGAGTGTTGATGGGGTAATTCCGGTACTAGGATCTCCACTGGGGTTGAAGAGGGTATTAGTTGTTGGTCAAAACTTAGCTGCTCGTTAGCTGTTGATTCTGTCTTAGTAGCGCAACCATAAAGCTGCATGCTAAGTACTAAACAAGCAAGACGACTTAATCTGATTCGACTTCTAAATGCCATAAACTTCATAACATACCACTAACAAATCTAGGTCTATACGACGAAACAACGTGTAACGAACGGGTATGGCCTAAAAATCACCACATAATTGACGCTGCTATAGTTTAAGCATAGGCCCTTAACCGGAAATATTCCATGCTTTGATTAATTTGCAGGATAGGTGTGGATAAAAAAGAGCACACCATTCGATCAATGTGCTCAAGGGTAGAGAGGAGAAAAATCGTTGTGATTTATCGTTTTAGTTCTGCGCTAAGGTTGAAGGTTGCTCGATTAAGAAATTCACACTAACTCGTCGGTCGAAAGCATAAGAATCAGGGTCAGACACGTCATTAGTAGATTCTTGTTCGCCATGGGCTTGAATTAATAAGCGAGAAGAATCGATTCCTTGTTCTGTAACGGCTGTTTTAACCGCTTCCGCTCTGGCCAATGATAGTTCTAGATTTGTTTGTTCTAGTCCTCTAGGATCAGCATAGCCATCCAATTTAATTCTAATTTCTGGAAACTGAACTAACAAACTCACTAAACGATTGATTATTTCTTCATCTTTGGGAGATAGTTCAATGGAATTGGTTGTAAACATTAGATCTAATTTTAATCCTTCCGTAATCCACTGGTTTGTCGTTTTTATTTCGTCTTGAGCTTTGTCGACTTGCTCTTTAACAAATGCTAGTTCACTTTCTACCGCATTGAATTCAGCTTCTTTTTGAATTAATACTTGTTCTGTTTGGTCCAGTTTATTTGCTTTCTCCACTTGCTCTCCAACCAATACTCCGACGATTCCACCGACAAAAAAACCGATAGGCCCGCCAACTGCCGCTCCTGTTACTGCCCCCGATAGAAAACCCACATTCTCTTCTGTGCTTGATTCTGCGCGAGCCTCTGGGATTGTTGATGCGATAGTTGCGGTCAATATTGTCATTGCGATTGCTTTTTTCATGATAGTTCCTCGTTAATTTTTAAATGGTTTTATTAGTTTGATAAGTTGGCCATCCCTAGCGGTTTATCATCCTTGCTTACTTAGGTAATTCGATATTGCCAAACACAGTGCTATTAAAAACCACTAACTAGGCCAAGGAGTGAAGGGAACAGGTTGTTTTGCCGTCAAAATGTGGCAGAATTATGTCTTTTGAGGAATGCACTGATATTGGATTCGAATTAGTGCTATAAATGTGTCATGAAAATATCGTTGAATTGGTCAACAAATTATTAGGTGGTATGTCGTGGGAAAAAGAATAGCATTGGTAGAGGATGAATTAGCGATAAGAGAGAACTACTCGCTTTCCCTGCGCAAGCAAGGATACGAGGTAATGGCCTATGAAAACAAACAAGATGCTCTATTAGCTTTTCAAACGAGGTTGCCCGATTTAGCTATATTAGATGTCGGTCTAGGTGACGACCCTGAAGGGGGGTTTGAGCTCTGCCGATATTTAAGAGCCCAATCAGCGTCTCTTCCAATAATTTTCTTAACGGCTCTCGATAGTGAATTTGATACTATTTCAGGATTAAGGTTAGGGGCTGATGACTATTTAACTAAGGACATAAGTTTGACTCAGATAATGGTTCGTATATCCGCGTTATTTAGAAGGATTGAAGCATTAGAACAAAATTTTAATAAAGACGATGATCATGTTGAAGTCGATGGACTTTTGTTGGACTCTAACCGGTTAACTGTCAGTTGGAAAAATCAAATGATAGAAACGACACTCACTGAATTTTGGATTCTCAATGCTTTAGCTAGACGGCCTGGCCACGTTAGAACGAGGGAGCAACTAATGGAAGCTGCAAAAGCAGTTGTTGATGATAGTACGGTTACCTCTCATATTAAACGATTACGAAAGAAGTTTGTCGCTCTCGAAGATAGTTTTGATAAAATTGAAACTGTTTACGGCATGGGGTACCGGTGGAAGCCTTAGGCTTTTATCTCTTTCGCAAATGATAAAACGATTATTCATTCCAACACAGTGGTCCCTTGGTAAAAAGATCACTTCAATAGTTCTGTTGATTTTAATCGTTCCATTGGCATCAATTGGCCTACTGAAGGAAATAGAGAGGACGTTGGTAGATAGTCTACGAGATAATCTAGCATTATCGTCTCAACTGATTGCCAATGGTTTAGTTATTCAGCCAGATTGGTTCACAGAGAGCCTTCTTCCCGACTCCAATAATTTTATTGGCAAAGAGTTATTCGTTTTTCCTCTTGGTCCCTCGTTTGTTCCGGACGGATATTTTGATGAGTGGCAAGGGCATGAATTAAATCGCTCGACTTTTAAAAATGATAACTCGGAATTGTCGTTATTATTAGGAAGCCATAAAAACAGTTTGGTGATTTCTATGTCTATTGTTGATGATGAATTAATATTTCCACTAATGGAAGATAACGGGTTGTCTGACAGTATTGAGATAGAGTTTGTCGATCACAATGGAAGTTATCATTACCTTTTGTTGGAGCCGACAGGAGCGGGGGAGTTTGCCGTTAAAACAATTATTAATAGTGTCGCTAAAAATGATTGGCGTTACAAAGCATTTTGGTTATCCCGCTCAGGAGGTTTCAGCATTGAAGTGAAATTTCCTTCCGGTATTAAGCCGCGTCAAATAAAAGTAGTACATAAGGATATAGATAGACAAGGAGCAAAAGAATATCGAGCGTTAAATAGCTCGAGTATTTACGATTGGAATCCTATGGTTTGGCCTTCTAAGCAATTTTCAAATTATTTTGAGAACTTAAAACTAAAACCCGCTCAACGGATTTGGTTAATCGACCATTTTGGACGTGTATTAGCATCGAGCGGTGATTTAAATACCAATAAAATTACCTTCAGCCGGAACTCGTTAATGAATTGGATTCTAAGCAATCAAAATGAAATAGTCAGCGACCCAAGAGAAAACAATCTCCATTTAGATTCTGAAGGCATCGTCCGCGCTATGAAAGGAATCGCCTCAACGCGATTAGAATATTTTGGCACCTCGAATAATGCAGTGGCGATAGCTGCGCATCCGGTACAAATTTTAGGAGAAGTGAAAGGTGTATTGCTTTTAGAAGAAAATGTTGCGCGAGTACAGGTTCTACAACAAAAAGCGTTACTCAAAATGTTTGGTATTATTCTAGTAGTGTTCGTCTTAGTCATTTGGACGGTTTTTTGGTATGTAAAAAGAACAGTTAATCGAATCAAGTTTCTAAATAACGAAATAGAAAAAGTTGTCGACTACCAAGGGCGTATTAGTTCTCCGTTACAATTGTCTGTCGAAAGTGGTGATGAAATTAACGATTTGTATCGCTCGTTTTCGCATATGAGCGATAAGCTATATGAATACAATGATTATTTGGAAAAACTTGCGGCAAGATTATCTCACGAACTTAGAACGCCAATTGCAATAGTACGTTCGTCACTTGATAATTTATCTTTAAACTGTAGTTCGAATGAAGACCAAGAGCTAATAAATCGAGCGATTGAAGGTAACCAGCGATTAGGTGAAATCATAAATCGAATGAAACAGGCGTCTGGAGTAAAAGAGGCGATGCAGTCCGCTGAGACTGAGTGGGTCGATATAAATCAATTAATGGAAAGGATGGTTCAAGGATACCAAGCATCGTTCCAACACTTTGAATTTCAATTTGTAGGCTCAAAACACGCTTTGAAGGTGGAACTATCGATTGATTTATTTTCTGAAATGATTGATAAGTTAATATCCAATGCAATGGATTTTTCTGAAGTAGGTGAACCAATAATTATTGGTGCTAAGAATTCGAAATCTGGAACTGTAGTATACGTTGAAAATAGTGGTCAATTGATACCAGAAAAAATGAAGAAAAGAATATTTCAGTCTCTAGTATCAATTCGGAATACAAAACAGGCTTCGGGGACAAACTTGGGTTTAGGACTGTACCTCGTTAAATTAATAGCCGATTTCCATCGGTTCGAAGTTAAAGCTATCAACCGCGAGGACGGTAGCGGCGTTATTTTTCAAATGAGTTCTGACTCAAAGCTACGGTAATTTAAGTTATCTTGGATAATACTAATTTCGTTTCATGAAAACGGCGTTGATTGATAACTAATCCAACGAGAGTACTAACCAAACTTTTTAAAATGCATAATATAATTTACATCGACACCTTTGCCTAAGGAATAGTTTTTTGTCAGTGGATTGTAGTGCATTCCTATGATATGTTTTAGTTCTAGGTCATATTTTCTGGCCCATTTATCAATTTCTGAAGGCTTGATAAATTTTTGGTAGTTATGAGTTCCTTTAGGAAGCATTTTCAAAACATATTCTGCGCCAACGATCGCAAAAGCATAAGCTTTAGCGGTTCTGTTTATTGTCGATATGAATATGTCACCATCATCTTTAACTAGTTTTGAGCAAGCCTCTATAACTGATTCAGGTGACGGTACATGCTCTAGCATTTCCATACAAGTCACAACATCGAAATGGCTAGCTGATGAAGCGGCTTTTTCTTCGGCTGTGATCTGTTGGTATTCTACAGATTGTCCTGATTCCAATTGATGTAGTTTTGCGACAGAAAGAGGGGCTTTTCCCATATCAATTCCGGTTACTTTTGCTCCTTTTTCGGCCATTGAATCTGCCAAGATACCACCACCACAACCCACATCTAATATGTGTTTATTAGTTAGACCTTTAGAGTTTTGTTCAATATATTCTAGTCTTAAAGGATTAATTTCGTGGAGTGGTTTGAATTCACTTTCTTTATCCCACCAACGAGAGGCCAAGTCGGAAAACTTCTTAATTTCTACTGGATCGACGTTAGCTGTATTAATCATTTGATAGGCCTTGTATTTTTGATTTCCATGATTTGGCGATATGAATTAGCTTGCTCTCACTCATTTGAGTCAGCTTTCTATTGTTAAGAAGTTGTTTTCCTGCGACCCATACATCCTTCACATGTTCTCGTGAAGCGGCATATACGATCTGAGAAATCGGATTGTATACCGGTTGAGTCTCAATTGTATTGAGATCAACCGCAATGAGGTCTGCTTGTTTACCAATTTCAATGGAACCTATTTTATGGTCTAGTCCAAGCGCTCTTGCTCCGCCCATTGTCGCCGCATAAAGTGCCTGATATGCAGAAAAACTCTCTGGATTCATTGAATCGGCCTTTGCCAACAGGGCAGCGGATTGCATCTCTGCAAACATATCCAAATCGTTATTACTGGCTGCTCCGTCGGTTCCGATAGCAATATTGACTCCAGCGTTGATAAGCTTGTCTACGGGACAAATACCACTCGATAGCTTCATATTCGATTGAGGGCAATGTATAACGTGAGTGCCTGTTTCAGCTAACCAATCGATCTCATGAGGGGCTAGTTGGGTCATGTGGATAGCATTGAGTTGTGGAGTAAGAAGGCCATTTTTATACATTTGTGCCAGCGGACTCATACCGTGCATTTTTTCAAAATCAGCCACTTCTCTAGCGGTTTCGTGGATGTGCATTTGGATATTTAGCGATAATTCAAAACTGAGAGTTGATACTTTTTGTAGCGTTAGTTCACTAACAGTGTAAGGAGCATGTGGAGCAAAACTAAACGTCAATTTAGAATCGTGCTTAAATTGGTCGTAAACAGCGATTCCTTTGCTTATGCACTCATCGGCGTTTCTCGCCCAAACAGTTAGTGAATCGACAACCATAAGTCCTACGTTGGCCCTAATTCCACCCTGTTGAACAGCTTTTGCTACTTGTTCCGGCATAAAATACATGTCCTGGAAACAAGTCGTCCCACTACGGATATGCTCAGCGATGGCTAGTTGTGTTCCATCGTAGACAAATTGCTCATCAACAAACTTCGCTTCAACCGGCCAAATAGCGGTTTCTAGCCACTGGTGTAAAGGGAGATCATCGGAGTATCCTCGAAGTAGATTCATTGCAGCATGGCAATGTGCGTTGATTAAACCTGGTAGTAGGGCCATGCCATCCAGTTGTATTACTGGGCAATCTGGAAAACGCTTGTCAAACTCACTGTTATTCAGTAAATCGAAAATAATGTCGTCTTTAACTACTACCGTTTTGTTTTCGAGCCATGCGGAATTTGTTGTTTCAGATTGATTAGGTAGAGTACTAATGTGTGCTGGAGTTGATATAAGTGGAATGATCCATTCCGGCCTTATTCCGAACGTCGCGTTCTTAGACTCTATTGGTGTTGAACTCATTTTAATATTCCGAAGTCTGTTTAATTTTGTTTGGCTAGAAACTCGCATTCTACTGAGTTTCAAGCTCTGTCTGTAGTTAAATGTTATATTTGTTTGTCGACTCTGAAAACAATAGCTTAAATAGTGTCCAGGACGGGTTCTAAGCTAACCACAAAGTGACTCGTTTTTTGTTTAGAAACAAAGCGAAATCGATTGAAAACACCATCTCTCTGGTTACTATTTGAACAGCCTGTTCAGCGATTAATCAAACTACTGGCGAATATCGAATTTGAATGAAATATTGTTCATCTTAGTACTAGTTTTTATGGTATCATTTGCGGCTAAAATTTGGCTGCTAATGCGTTTATCGCATGGCTTGCAAATAATTCCATATGGGTGTTTAGTTGGCGGGTTTAATATCGATGGATATTGCCAATTAAGACCAAAAAAATCAATAAGATAAGGAATAATGGCTGTTTATGGGTGAGTTCGCAAAAGAAGTTCTACCAATCAACATTGAAGACGAATTAAAAGTCTCCTATCTCGACTATGCGATGAGTGTAATCGTAGGGCGTGCACTTCCAGATGTGAGAGACGGTTTAAAGCCCGTGCATCGACGTGTTTTGTTCGCAATGAATGTCTTGTCTAATGACTATAACAAGCCCTATAAAAAATCGGCTCGTGTAGTTGGTGATGTGATCGGTAAGTACCATCCTCATGGTGATACTGCTGTCTACGATACCATTGTTCGAATGGCCCAACCTTTTTCGCTGCGTTATATGCTTGTTGATGGTCAAGGGAATTTCGGGTCTGTAGATGGGGATTCTCCGGCTGCAATGCGCTATACCGAAGTTCGAATGGATAAGCTGGCTCATCAATTGCTCAGCGACCTTGACAAAGAAACCGTCGACTGGGACGAGAACTATGATGGTTCAGAATCTGAACCACAAGTTCTACCTACTCGTGTACCCAATCTATTAGTTAATGGGTCTTCAGGTATTGCTGTTGGAATGGCAACTAATATTCCGCCTCACAATATGAATGAAGTCATTGGAGCGTGCTTAGCGCTGATAGAAAATCCAGAGCTCACATTAGAAGAAATTATGGAATTTATTCCTGGACCTGATTTTCCTACCGAAGGAATCATTAATGGTCGAGCTGGAATATTACAAGCTTATCAAACGGGTAAAGGTAGGATCTATATTCGTGCGCGTCACCATATCGAAACGGATCCTAAGAATAGCAAAGAAAGTATTGTGGTTACCGAACTGCCTTACCAAGTTAATAAAGCACGGCTAATAGAGAAAATAGCAGAGCTTGTAAAAGATAAGAAAATAGAAGGTGTCACCGGATTAAGAGATGAATCCGATAAAGATGGAATGAGAATGGTCATTGAGCTTCGCCGTGGTGAAAATGCCGAAGTTTTGATGAATAATCTTTATTCCCAATCTCAAATGCAAACAGTGTTTGGTATCAATATGGTTGCATTGCAAGATCGGCAACCAAAGCTCTTTACACTTAAAGAAATGTTAGAAGCTTTTGTCAAACACAGAAAAGAAGTTGTTATACGTAGAACTATTTTTGACCTGCGCAAAGCAAGAGAAAAAGCGCATGTGCTAGAAGGATTGGCGCTCGCATTGGCTAATATTGATGAAATTATTGAGTTAATCAAAAAAGCGGAAAGCCCTGCGACAGCTAAAGAGCAATTAGTTGCTAAAGGGTGGGACGCTAGTGCCATTCTAGCAATGCTAGATAGCGCCGGATCTGACGCATGCCGTCCGGATGACTTAGACGATAAACACGGACTGATTGACGGAGAATATCATTTATCTCCTGTTCAAGCACAAGCAATCTTAGATTTAAAACTGCATAAATTGACAGGTTTAGAGCATGAGAAAATAATCAACGATTACAAGGGCCTAATTGCTCTTATCGCAGAATTGTTAGAAATACTCAATAGTATCGTTCGATTGATGGAAGTCATTCGAGAAGAACTAGTTGAAATTCAGGAAAGTTTTGGTGACGAGAGACGCACCGAGATTACCAATAGTTCAGCTGATTTGTTGATTGAAGACTTAATCCCTGAAGAAGACGTAGTGGTGACTTTGTCCCATGAAGGCTATGTCAAATATCAACCACTAGCGCTATACGAAGCGCAACGAAGAGGTGGAAAGGGTAAGTCTGCAACTAAAATGAAAGAAGAAGATTTCATTGAGAAATTGCTGGTCGTTTCAACCCATGCAACTATTTTATGTTTCTCTAGCGTCGGTAAAGTCTATTGGTTACGTACGTTTGAGCTACCACTCGCAAGTCGGGGAGCGAGAGGTAAACCAATCGTCAATATTCTTCCATTAGATGAGGGCGAGCGAATCACTAGTATTCTACAAGTAAAAGAATACAAAGAAGATGAGTTTGTATTTATGGCGACCTCTAGTGGAACCGTTAAGAAAACCTCCCTTGAGCAGTTCTCTCGACCAAGATCTAATGGAATTATCGCTCTGAGGTTAGATGAAGGTGATGAGTTAATCGGTACTGTTGTAACCAATGGTGAAGATGAGTTGATGCTGTTTAGCGATGCAGGAAAAGTTATACGATTCCATGAAAGCAACGTAAGACAAATGGGGCGAACAGCTCGTGGTGTGCGCGGTATGCGGATAGCGGAAGAAAATCAAGTGATCGCGTTAGTTCGTGCAGATGATAACAGTCAAATTCTGACGGTAACTGAAAATGGGTACGGAAAAAGAACAAATATGACTGAACATCCTGTTCGAGGTCGCGGTGGACAAGGCGTTATTTCCATTACTTTGAGCGAAAGGAACGGAAAAGCGATCAGTGCTGTACGAGTCGAAGATGGCGATGAGATTATGCTGATTAGTAAAGGCGGCACGTTAGTTCGTACTCGTGTTGACGAAATTCGTATTATGGGAAGAAACACTCAAGGTGTTCGCCTTATTCGTTTACAAGAGGACGAAACTCTCGTTGGTTTACAAAGAATCGATGAACTCGAAACTGAGCAAGAAGAAGATTCTGAAGGCTCTACAGATACACCCAATACACTAAGCAGTGAGGGAAAACCAGTAGATAGTGCGAATGAAGCATCGCAGGATGATGCTGACGAAGGAAGTTCAAGTGAGTAATCCCACTTACAATTTTTGCGCGGGGCCTGCAGCTTTGCCTAGGCAGGTGCTTGAAAAAGCACAGGTCGAGTTGCTGGATTGGCAGGGACTTGGTGTCTCTGTGATGGAAATTAGCCATCGTTCGGCTGAATACCAAGCGATGGCAGATGCGGCTGAAGCAAATTTCAGGGAATTACTAAATATTGGTGATGAGCATGCTGTGTTATTTTTGCATGGTGGTGCTACATTGCAATTTTCAAATATTCCTATGTCGTTACTGCATTCTGGTAATCAAGCCGAATACTTGTGTAACGGGATTTGGAGTAATAAAGCAGCGAAAGAAGCAACACGATTTGGTGATATTAAGGCAATTAATATGATGGAAATCGATGCCGATGGGAATCGTTCACTTCTCGAGTTAGATAAGGTTGAACGCTTGCACGGCGCTGCTTATACTCATTACACACCCAATGAAACCATCGAAGGTCTTTGGTATCGAAATATACCTTCTAGTGAAGGGGCTCTAGTTGCCGACTTGTCTTCTTGTATTTTATCTGAGCAAGTTGATATAGCTGATTTTGATTTTATTTATGCAGGTGCACAAAAAAATATAGGTCCTGCTGGATTGACCATTGTTATTGTTAAACGAGAAATGTTTAGCCGTATGCAGTTCGAAAATGCACCGAGTGTATTTAACTACGAAGCACAAGCTAAGAACGGGTCTATGATAAACACACCAGCCACATACTCGTGGTATTTAGCTGGATTAGTGTTCGATTGGTTAATAGAGCAGGGCGGCGTCGAAGCCATGGAGCGCGCAGCGATTGAGAAATCCCAATTGCTGTATTCCTGTATAGATCAAGATGACTTTTATCGTAATCCTATTGCGGTGAAAGATCGCTCACGAATGAATATTCCATTTATGTTAAAAGATGATTCACTCAATAGTTTATTTTTACAAGAAGCTAAGGAAAATAAATTGGTCGGTTTGGAAGGGCATCGTTCTGTTGGCGGAATGCGGGCGAGTCTATATAATGCAATTCCGCTCGATGGTGTGGCATCGCTCACAGAATTTATGAAAGAGTTTAAGCGTTCTTACGGGTAGTTATTTTCTGGTATTTAAACGCACTAAAATACAACCCTCTTTATCTATCACTAAACTGAATGGCTCACCGGTTCGTAGCCGGGAGCTAATTAACATCAAGGTGGATTTATGTCTTGCGACTATTTCGAATTAGCCAATCCAGGTATTCAAAAATTACACCCCTATCTTGCAGGTAAGCCAGTGAGCGAGCTCGAAAGAGAGCTGGGGATTTCTAATATTGTTAAACTTGCTAGTAACGAGAACCCTATTGGCCTAAGTGAGCAAGTAAAAATAGCGATAGAAAAGGAGTTTACAGATGGTTGCCGTTATCCCGATGCAAACGGCCATTATTTGAAAGCTGCAATCAGTGAAAAAATTGATGTTAGCCCAAACCAAATCACTCTAGGAAACGGCTCAAATGATGTATTAGAGATGATAGCGAAAGTATATGTTCAGTCTCATCATGAAGTCATTTTTGCGCAGCATGCATTTTGTGTCTATCCGATAGTCGCCCAATCACTGGGAGCAACTTTGGTCGAAGTTCCAGCAAAAGAATGGGGCAATGATCTACCAAAAATGCTTGAAGCTATCACCGATAAAACACGGATGATTTTTGTTGCCAATCCAAACAACCCAACAGGAACGTGGCTTGGAGAGTCGGAATTAAAAGCATTTGTCAGAAAAGTACCGAAGAATGTAATTGTGGTCATTGATGAAGCCTACACCGAATATGTGACGGATGATTCCATACCAAACACCATTGAATGGTTAAGCGAGTTCGAAAATCTGGTCGTGACAAGAACATTTTCCAAAGCATATGGTTTGGCATCGTTGAGACTTGGCTATGCAGTAACCAGTGAGGAAATCTGTGGCTTACTAAATAGAGTTCGTCAGCCATTTAATGTTAATAGTTTCTCGTTGGCCGCTGGGATTGCAGTTTTGAATGATGAGGCTTACTTACAAAAAGCAATTGAAGTGAACAAAGGTGGAATGCAGCAGTTAATTGGAAATTGTGAAGAGCTAGATCTGAAATATATCCCCTCGGCCGGTAATTTCCTTACCGTTGATATGGGGCAAAATGCAATGCCAATTTACCAAAAATTGCTGCTTAAAGGCGTTATCGTTAGGCCTGTTGCAAATTATTCGATGCCCAATCATTTAAGAATTAGCATCGGATTAGAGTTCGAAAATCAAAAATACGTCGATTCCCTTACTCAAATTTTAAGTTGAGTATTTTAGTTAAGTCAGGCAAATCTAGTTTATGTGTAACACCACGAATATAATTACGGTCGACGGGCCCTCTGGGGCTGGAAAGGGGACTCTCACTCAGCTACTTGCTGAATATTTCGATTGGAATATCTTGGATAGCGGTGCCCTATACCGAATATTGGGCGTAGCTTCACAACTAGAAGGGATTGATCTGACGGTCGATGAGCTTTCTAATGAGAGCGGCGAAAAAATCACTTTGACTGCGAGAAGTTTGGATGTTGATTTTAAAGTGAACCAACAGTCTAAGCAGGTCGAACCTTTTCTAAATGGAGAAAATCTCGCAAAGAGTATTCGTACAGATGATGCGGGTCAAGCCGCTTCTAAAGTAGCTGCAATTCCGGCAGTGAGAGATGCTTTGTTAGCGCGACAAAAAGATTTTGCTATCGCGCCAGGATTAATTGCAGATGGTCGAGATATGGGAACTGTGGTTTTTAAGCATGCAGTGATTAAAATATTCCTTACCGCTAGCGCCGAATGCAGAGCAAAAAGACGCTATGAACAGTTGATAAAACAAGGCGTTGGTGCTAACATGCGCGCGCTTTTATTGAGCATACAAGCGCGCGATAAGCGCGACCAAATGCGTCCTGTAGCCCCTTTAGTGCCTGCAGCAGACGCTTTTATTGTTGATAGTTCAGAATTAAATATAGAACAAGTATTTGAACAAGTACTTGAATACATTAGAGAAAAAGCACCGAATTTCACATCGAAATGAAGTCATTTAGTGGTTTTAAATGAGTGGGGTTTGAAAATTTCGTTTGGGTAAGACCTGTTAATGGTCTTATCGAGATAAGCAAGATTTTGATTATGTTTTTGGACACGTCTAAACTCATTAGTGGGTATAGGCTCTTTATGTTAGTTAAAGGAATTAACTGACTTTTATTAATAATCCCAAAATTACCGGATGTATTTTGGAGTTTGTAACTTACAAGACCATATTTAATATAAAACATTGTTTTTATAGCAGAATGTCGTTTTGTTTTTTAGGTAAATTAAGATGAGCGAAAATTTCGCAGAGTTATTTGAACAGAGTATCAAAGAAACTGAGATGCGCCCTGGCGCAATTGTATCTGGAACCGTAGTAGCGATTGATAGTGAAACTGTAACTGTTAATGCTGGTTTAAAATCTGAAGGCGTTATTTCAATTAGCCAGTTCTTAAACGAAAAGGGTGAAGTTGAAGTTGAAGTAGGCGATTCTGTTGATGTCGCACTCGATGCTATTGAAGATGGATACGGTACTACTCAATTATCACGTGAAAAAGCTAAGCGCTTTGCGACATGGGTAGAGTTGGAAAAAGCTTGTGAAGCTAATGATACTGTTATTGGTGTTATCACTGGTAAAGTTAAAGGTGGATTCACTGTCGAAATCAAAGATGTACGCGCATTTCTGCCGGGCTCTTTAGTTGATGTACGCCCAGTTCGTGACACAGCACATCTTGAAGGTAAAGACCTAGAATTTAAGGTTATCAAACTCGATCAGAAGAGAAACAATGTCGTTGTATCTCGTCGTCAAGTTATAGAAGCTGAAAATTCTGCTGAAAGAGAAGAATTATTAGAGAAACTAGAAGAAGGTGCTGTTGCTAAAGGTATTGTTAAAAACCTTACAGATTACGGTGCATTCGTAGACTTAGGTGGTGTTGACGGATTACTACATATCACAGATATGGCTTGGAAACGTGTTAAGCATCCATCTGAAGTTGTACAAGTTGGTGATGAGATTGACGTCAAAGTACTTAAATATGATCGTGAACGTTCACGAGTATCACTTGGAATTAAACAACTTGGCGAAGATCCATGGGCTGATTTGAACCGACGTTACCCAGAAGGCGCGCGTTTATTCGGAAGAGTGACCAATCTTACTGATTATGGTTGTTTTGTAGAAATTGAAGAAGGTGTTGAAGGCCTCGTTCATGTATCTGAAATGGATTGGACTAACAAAAATATCCACCCAAGCAAAGTTGTTAACTTAGGTGATGAAGTTGAAGTCATGGTTCTTGATATTGATGAAGAGCGTCGTCGAATTTCTCTTGGTCTTAAGCAATGTATTGCTAATCCTTGGAGCGAGTTTGCAAGTAAATTCAACAAGAATGATAAGGTCGCTGGAAACATCAAATCGATTACTGACTTCGGTATCTTTATCGGTTTAGAAGGCGGCATTGACGGTTTAGTGCATTTATCTGATATTTCTTGGTCACTAACAGGCGAAGAAGCAGTAAGAGAATTTAACAAAGGCGACGAAGTAGAAGCCGTTGTTCTTTCTGTAGATGCAGAAAGAGAGCGTATTTCACTGGGTATCAAACAAGTTGAGTCTGACCCATTTGCGCAATTTATTGCAGAGAACGCTAAAGGCACTATTGTTACTGGAACTGTTGTTAGTGTTGATGCAAAAGGCGCGAAAATCATTTTAACCGATAATGTTGAAGGATATTTAAGAGCTGCTGAAATCAGTGAAGAAAGAGTAGAAGATGCAACGAAACACTTTAAAGAAGGCGATACAGTTGAAGCTAAATTTACAGCTGTAGACAAGAAAAATCGTGGCATAACATTGTCTATCAAAGCAAAATATAAGCAAGAAGAAGCAGAAGCTGTCGCAGAATTTAGTAAAGACGGCGAAAGTAATGCGCCTGCTACATTGGGTGATTTGTTAAAAGAACAGCTAGACCAGGATTAATTATTCCTCACCTAGTTTACAACTAATTAGGCTAGTTTTGTTTTAAAAAATGTCCTTAATCTATTGATTTTGGACATTTTTTTTTGCTTTTTGGTGATAAATTGACTATTGTACTATCAATAGTTTATTTGCTTCTTACATTATGAAGGAATGTCTGAATGACAAAGTCTGAGTTAATAGAAAGGCTAGCCGCTAGGCAAACACAATTATCCTTAAAGGACGTGGAGTTAGTCGTAAAAAATTTACTCGAGCATATGGCTCAGTCTCTTGCTCAAGGGGAAAGAATAGAAATTCGTGGCTTTGGGAGTTTTTCTCTTCATTATCGAGCTCCTAGAGTCGGAAGAAACCCAAAAACAGGTCAATCTGTTAAATTGGAAGGGAAGTACGTACCACATTTCAAGCCGGGGAAAGAGTTGAGAGATCGAGTCAATGAGAGTATTACTGCGGATTAGCCGTATTAAAAGTAAGACTATCTAGAAAGCATATCTGATGATGTGCTTTTTTTATGCCTATTTATTCTATAACCGATTAACATTAAATACTGAGTCATATTGACGGTTAACGAGTATCAATTAGATTAATCTACTTGGGTAAAATAATCTACTGGGTTAGAATTAGCATGTCATTGGTGCAAAAGTACACGCCAAAATTTTCTACTGCAACTGCTAGGTATCATCTGTTGAAGAAGCTACTCATAACCATCCTTTTTATATTGGTTCTCGTTATTTCCGCGCTATTTTTCGCGCAAAATGATGCTTCTGTTGAAATCAATTATTTTGGAGGAAACATCAACCTGCCATTAAATTGGGTTTTAGTCAGTGTTTTTATAGGTGGGTTGCTCACTGGATTTGGATTTCTTTTTTCAAATTTGATTTCAACCAAAATTCGGTTGGCTAACGCTAGACGAAGTCTGGCTATAAAAGAAAAGGAAGTGTCTAACTTACGCTCGCTCCCGATCAAGAATGACTATTAAAATCTGTAATCTACATATCTTTAATTTCATGTGTTTTATCACTCATGGTCTTCATTAAACATGAATGAAATTCTTTTTATATTCATACTACTGCTACCAGTCGCTTGGTACACTGGATTTCGCCATGGTAAGAAAAGTGAGTCCAATAATTCAACCGGGCGTAGTCAGGGTCTATCAAAGACTTATTTTACAGGACTTAACTACCTTTTAAACGAACAATCCGATAAAGCGATCGATACATTTGTTAGCATGTTGGAGATCGACTCAGAAACGGTTGAAACACACTTAGCGCTTGGAAACTTGTTTCGTAAAAGAGGAGAAGTAGATCGCGCTATCAGAATACATCAGAACTTAATCGCAAGACCTTCCTTAAGCCAAGATGATCGAAAACAAGCTTTGTTAGAGCTGGGCTATGATTATATGGGAGCAGGATTGCTAGACCGTGCAGAGAATATATTCAAAGAATTGTCAGTTAATTTCAACCATAAGAATGACAGCCTTTCTCAACTTTTAATCATCTACCAGCAGACTAAAGACTGGAACAATGCGATTAATACGGCAGCCAGGTTAGACACACCAAGCAATCAAGATCATAAAGCTGAAATCTCCCATTTTTACTGTGAATTGGCAGAAAGCGCGCTGAAAGATAATGTTTATCGAGATGCTTTAAATTATATAAAGAAAGCTTATAGTGCAGATAAGAATTGTGTAAGAGCGACGTTAATAAGTGCTGAAATCCATTATTCGAAAGCTCGCTATAAACAGGCTATCAAGTGTTATAGAGAGTTGTTAAAACAAGATGTTGCTTTTTTAACTGAGGCTATCGATACACTGACGAATAGTTTTGAAAAACTGGGTGATCATAAAGGTTTAATGCAGTTTCTTAGCGATGCACTCTCTCATGGTTCTGGAAACTCAACAATCTTGGCTTATGCCGATGCGTTACAACGACAACAAGGTGACAAACAAGCGGCTGATTTTATTGTCCAAAAAATGGATTCCCATCCTTCCATTCGAGGTCTATTAAAACTCATTAAGTTACACATTCAACATGCTAACGAGAATGCTAAACCCAGTTTAGAGATGTTATTTGAAGTTGTTAATCAATTGCTTAAAAACAAACCAAATTATCATTGTCGTCAATGTGGGTTCGATTCGAAAACTCTTTTTTGGCAATGTCCTAGCTGTAGAAAGTGGGGTGAGGTTAAACCGATAAAAGGGATAGAGGGCGAGTGACTTGTCTTCTACATTGAAACAGCGCGTGGCATTTTCAAATATTAAATAGAAATATTTTGACTCAAGACAATACTAATTTAGGCAATTTCATGAAACAAGTTGATACACCAATAATAGTAGCTCTGGACTTTTCTGATTTAGGGGACGCAAGGGCACTCGTTAATAAGATAGACCCAAAATATTGTAAACTTAAAGTGGGTAAACAAATGTTCACTTTATTCGGGCCTAGTTGGGTAAAGGAACTGGTTGAAAAAGGTTTTGATGTATTTCTCGATTTAAAATTTCACGATATTCCAAATACCGTAGCGCAGGCATGTAAGGCGGCCGCAGAACTAGGTGTGTGGATGGTAAACGTCCATGCTAGTGGCGGTGAAGAAATGATGAGGGCAGCTAGAGAAGCTTTGAATTCTTACGGTGAGAATAGGCCTCTAATAACCGCTGTGACGGTTCTAACCAGCATGGACCAAGAGCAGTTTGGCTCGCTAGGTTTTAGCCGTGAAATTGCTGAACAAGTTTGTCATCTAGCCTCATTGGCCGAAAAAAATGGTATGGATGGGGTCGTCTGTTCAGCAGTTGAAGCAATGACTTTGTCCAAACGTTTTGGGAAAGAGTTTAAGCTGGTGACGCCAGGTATTAGACCTGAAGGGAGCTCAGCTGGCGATCAATCAAGAATTATGACGCCTAAAAAAGCAATTGATTCCGGCGCTAGTTACTTAGTTATTGGTCGTCCTATTACTCGATCGCAAGATCCGCTACAAGCTTTGTGCGATATTTCTGAAACTCTTGCCTTCGACTAGTAAGTCTAGCGCTTTCTCATTATCATCCATTTGTCTTAATTAGTTGGGTTAACGAAGTCCCTTAATCTAACGAATGAAGATAACACCATTATTGGACTATTCTAATCTTGCAAGGAGCAAACTAATGAAAAGCATTTCTTACTTTTTACTGCCACTTATACTCACTTTTATGGGGGCTAATCTAGCCTATGCGAAATCTCCACCAAAAGAGGTCAAGATTTCCAAGGAACAAGCACAGGGTACAACGGTCAATTTAAACAAAGCAGACGCCAAGGAAATCGCGAGTGTGTTAAAAGGCATCGGACTAAAGAAGGCGCAGTCCATTGTAGATTACAGGAATAAGCATGGTAGTTTTAAAGCCGTTGAAGAACTCGCGAGTGTAAAAGGCATTGGCGTTGCAACGATAGCCAAAAACCATAGTAAAATAAGCCTTTAACAAGGTCGTCTCAATTTAGAACAAGGGTTTGCCATTCAAATTTCAGAGCTCTCTACTCTATTACGCTCTGAAACTTTTTTAACACTAAATACAAACCAAAATAGATGACAGCTGATAACGCGCCAAAGGTGTGAGCTTCCTCAATCACATTGGCATTGATTAAGTTTTCTGTCGATTGATTAATCTGCCAGAAATACTCTATAAAAAGCTTGGCAACAACAATCAATAGAATCGCTGAATTTAACTTCTTAGCAGTAGACCAAGTTAACATAGCACCTCCAACAAGAAAGCCGTGTAATGCACCTGAGAGTCCAACGTACCAAGTAAGATTCATGAATAAATGTAAGAAAGTAACACTTCCAAGCATACAAAATACGAGTAATGAATTTCTTTGAATTGTCGATAACACGGGTTTAAAAAATAATTCCATTAACCACAACCCAGCAATATTAAGTATCCAATGATTCCAGTTGCTGTGGCATAGATTTGCGGTAAAAAGCCGCAATAAATCACCATCATTGACAGCTGTTTTCTCATATCTAAGCATTAGAATAGAAGTATCAAAGGTTAACATTATCATGGCGGTTACAACGGTAATTAAAATAGTGGGCCAATGTGATGCTATTAAAAGTTGATAAGTTTCTTTCAGATTCAATAAATTGAGTTTCATATTTTAAATATTATAACCAAAATTATAGTGAGCAGGATGATGCATTTCACGTCTGTAATTATTTGACACAGTAGTTTAATAAATTTTATAGGAATTGAATATAATTCATTTAGTGCTTGAGTGCAGAATTCTTTGTTATATCTAAGTGACTAGTAGAAAGGGAGAGGGCTCGGATTAAATATGTTGAGTTGTCAATGAGGGGATTTTGTTCCAGAGTATAGTGAGGTAAAAAAATGGTAAAAAAAAGCTCCTAAAAAGGAGCTTTCTAAAAGGTCTCTAGAACCAAATTTGGCTCCCCCTCCCCGACTCGAACGGGGGACCTGCGGATTAACAGTCCGTCGCTCTAACCAACTGAGCTAAGGGGGAACTACAGCCTCTGTAACAGAGGAGCGCTATAATAGTGGATGAATATGAGGCGGTCAACCATCAATTCCCATTTTTTATAGTTTTTTGCATTCCCATGTAAAATCAATCGTCTAAGAGCAATGTTTTGGATGAAAATCAACCAAACTGTGATCCTCAGTCAAAGCTATTAGAAACTTTCCTTAGTCTATTAATGGCATCTTTCAATGTCTCCATTGATGCTGCGTAGGAAAGCCTTAAGTGTCCTGGTGACCCAAAAGCGCTCCCAGGAACCAACGCTAAACCGACTTTTTCAATTAACAATTCAGCAAATTCTGAATCATCTTGGCAGCCAGTTGTTTTGATCAGGTCGGATACATCTGGAAAAGCGTAAAAAGTACCGTCACTTTCTAAACATCTCACTCCTTTGATACTATTGAGAGCTTCAACAACATAATCATGGCGTTTTTTAAATTCAGTTAACATTATTTCGATACAACTTTGATCGCCCATTAAAGCTTGTTCTGCAGCAGCTTGGGAAATCGATGCAGGATTGGATGTGCTTTGAGATTGGACTTTTTTCATTGCTTTGATCAAATTTTCGGGACCCGCTGCATATCCGATTCTCCAACCGGTCATCGCGTAGGCTTTAGATACACCATTAAGAACAATGCATCGGCTATACAATTCAGAGCAGGTATTTAATATATTTACAAAACCTTCTTTTGTCCAAATTATATGTTCATACATATCATCAGTGGCGATGAGTATATTCGGATGACGTAAAAGTACCTGACTCAGTGCTTTTAATTCTTCTTCGTTATATGCAACTCCAGTTGGATTACTCGGGCTGTTGATAACAAATAATTTAGTTTTCTCTGTTATAGCATCTTCAAGTTGCTCAGGCGTTATTTTAAGATTATTGTCTATATGAGTATTAATGATTACCGGTTCAGCATCAGCCAGCAATACCATATCTGGATAAGATACCCAGTAGGGAGCGGGGATGATTACTTCGTCCCCGGGATTTAAGAAAGCTTGACATAAGTTGAAAAAACTCTGTTTACCGCCACTCGAAACTAGTATTTGACTTGGGCTGTATTCGAGTCGATTATCTCTCGAAAATTTTTCAATGATGGCGTTCTTAAGAGAAGCTGTTCCGTCGACAGCTGTATATTTTGTGGCTCCATTATTGATAGCATCGATGGCTGCCTGCTTTATAAATGTTGGAGTATCAAAATCTGGTTCGCCTGTACCGAGACCAATAATATCTTTACCCTGCGCTCTTAGCTCGGCCGCTTTAGCAGCAACCGCTAGAGTGCTAGAGGGTTTTACTTTTTTTATTCGGTCTGAGAGCTTAATTTCCACAACATTGTTCCTATTTTTACTAAGGATATTAAAATGGTAATTGTACATCACAGTGGTTAGAATGTGATAGAACAGATGACTATATGGCGGTATAAGAACTTACGTTTCATTGTTGTAAGTTAACCAAAAGAAGGGTCGATACAATTGAAATATTATGACGGAGTAGTAAACAAAAATGAACGAAGAGCATCGCTTTGCGCTCAAGTCCCCATTTAAACCTGCAGGTGATCAGCCTAATGCAATAGCCAAACTCATCGAAGGCTTGGACGACGGATTGAGTCATCAAACCCTATTGGGCGTTACAGGCTCAGGTAAAACCTTCACTGTCGCTAATGTCATTCAAAATACTGGTAGACCAACCATTATTCTAGCGCCAAACAAGACTCTCGCGGCACAACTTTATGGCGAAATGAAAGAGTTTTTCCCCAATAATGCAGTAGAATTTTTTGTCTCATATTATGATTATTACCAGCCGGAAGCTTATGTAGCGAGCAGCGATACTTTTATCGAAAAAGATGCTTCGATTAATGATCATATTGAACAAATGAGGTTATCAGCGACACGCTCGTTACTTGAGCGGAAGGATTCAATTATTGTAGCTTCGGTATCCGCAATCTATGGGCTCGGGGATCCTAAACAATTTCATAGTATGGTAATGCATCTAAAATTAGGCGACCAAATAAAACAAAGGGAAATTTTATCCAAACTCGCAGAGTTACAATTCACCCGTAATGATGTTGATCTTCAACGAGGGACCTATCGTGTTAGAGGTGATGTTATTGATATATTTCCGGCGGAGTCCGAGCGAAATGCAATAAGAATAGAATTGTTCGATGAAGATGTAGAGAACCTTCAACAATTCGACCCATTGACTGGTGAAATATATAAAAAAGTGCCCAAGATCACCATTTACCCCAAATCACATTATGTCACCGCAAGACAAACTATTTTAGATGCGATCGAGCATATTAAATTGGAACTCGTTGGTAGATTAGCTCAGCTGAAAGACCTCAACAAATTAGTAGAATATCAGAGGTTAGAGCAAAGAATAAAATTTGATATAGAAATGATGCAAGAGTTGGGGTATTGCTCGGGTATTGAAAACTATTCCCGATTTATATCAGGAAGAGCACCTGGCGAACACCCTCCGACGCTTTTTGATTATTTACCTGACAATGCGCTCTTAATCATTGACGAATCTCATGTGATGGTATCGCAAATTGGTGCTATGTACAAAGGAGACCGGTCGCGTAAAGAAAACTTGGTTGAATATGGTTTTCGGCTACCATCAGCTTTAGATAATCGGCCACTTCGATTTGAGGAGTTTGAGAAGCTAGCGCCGCAAACCATATTCGTGTCCGCAACCCCAGCTAATTACGAGAAAGAGCACTCGGGTGAGATCATCGATCAGGTGGTAAGGCCAACAGGTTTACTAGACCCGGAAATAGAAGTTAGGCCTGTTGGGACTCAAGTCGATGATTTGTTATCAGAAATCAATAAACGGGTAAAGCTCGATGAAAGAGTTCTGGTTACTACTTTAACCAAGCGAATGGCGGAGGATCTCACTGAGTATTTAACCGAACATGGCGCGCGAGTTAGGTATCTACATTCGGATATTGACACCGTTGAGAGAATTGAAATTATACAAGACCTAAGGAAAGGACTCTTTGATGTAATAGTCGGAATAAATTTACTTCGAGAAGGACTAGATATGCCAGAAGTCTCTTTAGTGGCAATTTTGGACGCTGATAAAGAAGGGTTTTTGCGCTCTGAAAGATCATTGATCCAAACCATCGGGAGAGCAGCTCGAAACCTTTCAGGAAAAGCCATTTTGTATGCCGATAAAATGACAGGTTCCATGGAGCGGGCGATAGGCGAAACGAATCGAAGAAGGGAAATACAGCATGAACATAATCTAAAACACGGAATCATACCTAAAGGCGTCGTCAAATCAATCGGAGATGTGATGCAAACTGGCGAGAAATTCAGTGTTGCCAACTTAAGTAAAGAGCGAAGAGTTGCTGAGCATTCAGCAAAATACCAGGTTAAAACTCCAGCCCAAGCGAGTAAAGCTATTAAAGAGCTGGAAAAAAAGATGATGGAAGCTGCTAAGAATCTGGAATTTGAATCCGCTGCAAAAATAAGAGATGAAATAGGGCTTTTAAGGCAGGCTATATTTAAATAGCAATCGACTTTCTCAATTGAGCTGTATTGAATAAGACAATTAATGAAACAAGTCGTATTAATTCGACTAATATTTATGGACAGTAATTATTTAATGGGTGTAACGGATTGACTAGTAAAATTAATTTTCTAATTGTATTTATGCTTTCCATTTCCTTTCTTGTTATGGGTTGTAGTAACGAAAATCCACCTGTAGAAGAACCATTAGAAGAGAAAAAGGATAAAAAAGAAACTGGAAAGAATCAAAAGCTCAAGTCTCCTAATGAGAATAGCAACCTTGAAAGCGATACCAGCGTCGACACAAAGGATGCTGATAAAGTTACTGCTACTGTTAATGACTCAAGAGAACATTCTAGCAAACAAGACCAACGAACTTCTGCTAAATATTTAGCGGCTATTGTACCTGAAAATATGACCGTTGCTGAAAAGAAGGAACGTTTTAAATTCCTATTAGTACCTGCCGTTGAAAGCGTTTATGAAGAGCTGATTAGGCAATATAATGAGACCGAGATTTTAATTGAAGAAGGTAAGGATACTGCTGACCTTTTGATTAGTTACAAGGCGTCTACCAATAGTGAGTTACTTACAGCGATGAAACCCCATCCTAAGAGTATAGCGCTTGCGCAGGCGGCAATGGAAAGTGCTTGGGGAACTTCTCGTTTTTTTATAGAAGCAAACAATATCTTTGGAGTATGGTCATTCGACGCTAACGAACCTCGTATCGCTGCAGGAGAAAAGCGCGGTAAAAAAACTATTTGGGTGAAGAAATACCCATCACTGAGAGCATCAGTTAAAGACTATTACCGTGTTTTAGCGCGCGGAGCTGCTTTTGGCGAGTTTCGAGAATTAAAAATGCAACAAGCGACTCCTTACGAATTAGTGACTAAACTTGATAGATATTCAGAAAAAGGTGCATTGTACGGTGAAGAGTTATCTTCGATGATTCGATTCAACAAATTCGAACAATATGACTCCGAATAGACATAAGTCTTATTCCATAAATCTAGCGCTACTGCAAGTTTTTATCTAGAATCGATATTAATAACTATCTGTTACTTATTGAAATATAAGTTAAATAGTGTTCTAATTCTACGGATGGGTCAAAAATTAAGGGATGCAAAAGCTTAACAATCGACTCACACCAAAATTTATGGATACGCTGACAGGGTAGTAGAACAAAAACTAGAATAATGAATTATAATAATTTGAATAGCTTGAACAACGATCAAGCTGAATCTTCCACATATATAGAACCTACAGCGTTAAACGATGCGTTGAGTCTACTCGATCCTGCTATATGGCCTCAATGGAAAGAATCAAATCGACAAAGAGACATCGTTTTTGAAGATGAGGAGTTTCATAACGTTGATTTATCAGGCTTGGATTTATCAAACGTTAATTTTATCAATTGCCATTTTAATCATTGTCAGTTCGTAGCAACCAATTTGATTTCGACCAACCTTTCCGACTCAGGATTTGTTTCATGTGACTTTAATCAAGCTAAACTCATCGCGTCTATTTTGGAAAATACTGCGTTTCGTAAATGCAATCTAGTCGAAGTTAACTTTCTCACTGCTCTGTTCAGAAAAACAATCATAGTTAACACCGATCTTACACATATAGACCTACAATCTATTGATTTAAGGGGGATTGTGCTTGATGGCTGTGACCTAAGGAAACAAAATCTGGCAGGCAAAGATTTGAGTCATGCGAGCCTAAAACGTGCAGATTTAAGAGGTGCGGATTTGAGACGTGCGATATTTAATCATGCTAATTTGACTTCTACATTACTCGCAGCAACAATTTTAGATAAGTGCCAATTTAAACATGCGAATTTGACCGAGG
The DNA here is from genome assembly GCA_019090895.1 of Kangiellaceae bacterium. Taxonomy (GTDB): domain Bacteria; phylum Pseudomonadota; class Gammaproteobacteria; order Enterobacterales; family Kangiellaceae. The sequence goes on along the minus strand of JAHRVB010000201.1, from coordinate 18,665 downwards.
TTAATCTTTCGGCGCTCAATTTAGCCGGTGCTAATCTATATTCAGCTAATTTAACGGGTTGTAATTTAAGTGGAACTAATTTATCCGAATCAAACCTTGCTAAAGCGAACATAACCGACACGACTCTATTTAATATCAACTCAATCGGTTGGGATATATCGGATATTTGTTGTGAGTATGCATATTGGGATCAAGGTGCGACTAACAAGACGATATACGCAGCTCATGAATTTGAGAAAATGTATGCTGAGTCATTAACGATAGACTTAAAATATGAGTTCAGATTAACAGCCAATGAAATTGCGACTTTGCCGATATTAATCGAACACCTCCAGGCTCATCATTGGGGAGTGTCGTTACGTCTTAAATCAGTAAAGGACGTTGCAGGTGGGGCACTGGTTAGACTAGTTGTCGATGAAGTGGGTCATTATTCAGTTAAAGAACTCGAAAATTCGCTAAAAGAAGAAGCAAGACGAATTCAAAATGCTCAACTGGCAATGAGAGCCGACAAGAGTATGCAAAAAGAATTGCATGAAGCTGTCGCTGGAATCAAAGATAAATTTTGGCCGAGATTATTAGAGTTAGCCACAGAATATGAAATTGATCAGGTAAGAAACTTTAGCGTATTGTTCATTGATCTTAAGGGATTTACTCAATGGAGTGACGCGATAATTTCTGAGAAACTCTCTTTATTTAGAGGATTATTGAAACCTATTCTAGCAAAGTGGAATGCAAGTTACCCTAATATGGAAGGTGATTCATTGAGAGCTACATTTAAGAGCGCGAAAGCCGCTGTAGAATGCGCTTGGATGATCCGACATGTACTAATGGCCGCTGAATTTGAATTACGGATCGGTATTGATTTGGGTGAAGTTACTATTGTGCACAATGAAGTTACTGAGCAATCAGACCTAGAAGGTACCGCAGTTAGCATGGCATCGCGACTTGAATCGATGGCAGATTCAGGACATATATATGTGTCTGAGAAAGTTAAGCATTATGCAGAACAGCAAACTTCATTATTTCAATTTACTCCGGTCAAGAGTCAGCTTAAAAAGAGCATTGGCACAAAAATGGCCGGAGATTGGATTGAGGTTTATGATCTCCATAAGTTCGAACCAGATATGAGTGCAACGAATAGGCATTTGCAGAAGCTTTAGCACACTATTTCAAAGTCACTTTCCCAAAATAATCTCCTAGAGTCAACTCAGTGTCAGTATTAAAGTAGTTTTTGCCGCTAATCAACGGTAATATCTCATTCAAGCGAAATAATTTAATTCCGCTAAATCATTTATCGATGGGGTGTTTTATTTATGATCGTAGAAAAAGACATCGCTAGAGTAAGCGTTGGAAGTTATGTTGTTGGGATAGTAAAACAAAAGGGAGGCAATAAGCTTAAAAAACAAGGCTGGGTTAGGACATTACACAATATAGAAGAGCTCATTGATGCGGGTGTGGAGAGGGTTTTAATTGATACCGGTAAAGTTCTTGAATCAAAAGAAGACTCTTCGGTCGTTATGCCGACGACAAAAACAGCGAAGAATCAATCTAGCGCTAAACGTAAGCCCAAACAGAGTTTAGCTGAGTCTATTGCCAAGGCGAAAGAAACGTTTGAGAAGTCAAAAGCAATCCAGCGTAAGGTATTGGACGACATTATTGCTGGCAGAGACATCGATCTACAACCCATTCAAGATATCACGTCTGAAACCACGGAAGCAGTTTTTGAAAATCCAGACGCGCTGGCCTGTATTATCAATATTAGAGAAAAGGATGAGTATTTACTAGAGCACTCTACCTCTGTTGCAATATTGATGTCTATCTTTGGCCGACATCTAAAAATTGATATTGAAACTGCGAAACAACTGGCAATTGGGGCTTTTTTACATGATGTAGGGAAAATTAAGATTGCACCCGAGATACTTAATAAGCCAGGGCGCTTAACCACTGAAGAGTTCGAAGTCATAAAAACGCATGTAAATCATAGCGTTAAGATCATCGACGGAATGAAAGGGATTGCGAAATTAAGCAGAGAGGTCGCGGCTCATCATCATGAAAAATTGGATGGCACTGGTTATCCGTTCAATTTGAACAGTGATCAAATCCCTCAATATTCGCGCATGATTACCATATGCGATATTTTTGACGCCCTTACAGCCAATCGAGTTTATAAAAACGGTATGGCACATGTTAAAGCATTCGCAATCTTGATGGACATGGCTAAGAACGACCTGTTGGATCAAAAACTAGTCGGTAGTTTTATCAAATGTATGGGAGTGTATCCGATTGGCTCGTTAGTGAAATTAGACTCTGAGCATCTCGCTGTTGTTGAAAGTAGAAACAGTGATGACCCGATTAGACCGAAGGTCAAGGTCTTTTACAGTACCAGTCAAGAGCATTTCTTGAAGGCTAAGAACATAGACTTAGCCTTAGATGAGCAAAAACATATTGAAAAAGGAGTACGGGCTGAGGATTTCAATTTAGATATGAAAAAAGTACTTGAGTTCATCTTACTGGAAGGATAGCGTGGGTAAGTCTCTCGGTTAAGGCTAGGTTCCGAAACCAACATTTAGACTTAATTGATTACGATATAATGTGATAGTGTGTATATTTAGGGAATACAACAATTGACATAACTTTATTAAATGGTAGTTTACGCAGCTGGGTAAAAGGTATTTGACTTCAATCACTTAACTGTCCTAACTATCCGATTAGACTTTAGTTAAAATATGCTCCATAAGAGAACTCAAGGAAAGCCAAGTTAAATGTTTAAACCATCGTTAGCGGGATGCTTAGCGCTCATTTTATCTTTATATTCTGGGACGACCTCGGCAAAGCTAGAAGCTCATTCAAACAACGAAATCCCTCGTACACATCAAAACATTCACCTCGATGGAAGTCTAGAAGAAGACGCGTGGCTTCAAGCTCTTAAAATCAGCCTAAATTATGAAGTCTCACCTGGTGAGAATATTGCTGCGGGTACTGGGACCATAGCCTATTTGATAGAAGATGGTTTATTCCTGTATGTAGGCTTTAAAGCTGAAGATTCCACTCCTGCAAATATTCAAGCTTATCTTTCAGAACGCGACGATATCGAAGATAGTGATTTCGTCAGTATTTCACTAGATACTTTTAGCGATTCGAGAAAAGCTTATAAATTTTCAGTGAATGCAATCGGTGTTCAAGCGGATTCGATTATCGATGAAGTCACAGAAAGCGAGGATTCAGGTTGGGATTCAATTTGGGAAAGTACCGGTAAACTCCATAATGATGGTTATGTTATTGAAATGGCTATTCCACTTAAATCCTTGAGGTTTGAAGACAAGAAAGACACTAAAAGATGGAAAATTAAGCTGAGTAGAGTCTGGCCTCGAGACGTTAAACATCTACTTTCCAATGTTAAAGATGACAGAAATAATGATTGTGACCTATGTCAGTATCAACAAATACAAGGTTTCGCAAACACAACACCTGCTAGCAACATCACTCTTATTCCGGCGGTTACATTTGCTAAAAGTGATTCCAGAGACATAACTGATAATCCAGACTGGATAAATGGTGACACAAAAGAGAGAGGGAGTTTGGATCTTCGTTGGGGTATTAACCAAAATATATTTTTAAATGCAACGGTTAACCCAGATTTTTCACAGGTCGAAGCGGATTCCATACAGTTAGAAAACAACAAACGATTTGCTATATTTACATCGGAGAAAAGAGCATTTTTCCTCGATGGGACTGATTATTTTTCAAACTGGAGTCGGTTAATATATACCAAGCTATTTACCGAGCCTGAGTACGGGGTTAAATTGACTGGAAAGTCAGGTGATCACAGCTATGGATTTATTTCCTTAAAAGATAAAGACACAAACTTTCTGTTGAGTGATAACCAGAGTTCTCGGTTAATTCGAATGGTCGATGAGGAAAGTCAAAACCAAATTCTCAGATATCGATATGATTCTGGAGAAAATGGAAATTTTGGTTTTACTTACACCGGTAGAAAATCTGACAACTACGATAATGAGTTAGCTTCTTTCGATGGTAAATATTGGCTCAACTCTTCCGGTTACTTCAAGTTTCAGGTTATTGCGACTGATACGCGTAATCCCGATAGTATAACCAATCAATATCCTCAAGAGGTGGAGCAATCCGGTAACGCCTATTCATTTAACTACACCCACCAAACAAGAGATTGGACTGCTGTTCTGACACATCATCGATTTGAACAAGGATTTAGAGCGGATTCAGGATTTGTAAGTAGAAGTAATTGGATCTCGAGCTCTGTGCAATTGGCTCGAAACTGGTATCCAACGGATCAAAATCAGTGGTGGAAGAAAGTAACCATTGACTATTTAGGTCGACTTGAATCTGACATTCAGGGAACTTCACTCAACAAAGAAAACTCTTACGGCATTGAAGTTGATGCAATATATCAGTCAACTTTTGGTTTGTACTTTAACCATAAAAAGCGAAGTTTTGTTCAGCAGAATACCGGGGTAAACAGTGTTCAGGCGTTATTGGATAACGAGTTTACAACCGATAATTATGGCGCATACTTAGAATTCACCCCGTTAGCTCCCATGAACTTGAATATCGATTATTACTGGGGCGATGAAATCGAATTCTTTACTGCTGAAACGGGAAGAATCAAGAACTTCACTCCAAGAGTCAGGTACCAACTAAACGATCACTGGCGTTTTACTCTAGATTATATCAATGAAGAATTGACTGTGGATGATGAACGAATATATAAGGTCCACATTGCTAATCTTAGGGCTGCTTATCAAATCAACATAAACAACTCTATCCGCCTTACACTGCAGTCTTTTAAAGAAGGAGATACGGCTAATTTAGCGACTCAATTATTGTATTCTTATAAAGTTAATCCATTTACATTGTTCTATGCTGGTTATTCTGACGAAGCGGTGGAAACTTCCCAATTACAAAGCTTGGAACGCACCGATAGAACCTTCTTTGTCAAATTTTCTTATGCTTGGCAGTTATAAACACCAATCACTCTTTAATTAGAGTCTTATGGCTGTTAATATGCGCAAAAATTTCACACAATCTAATTAGAGTTTAAGTAAAGGAATCTTTATGAAAATTATTTACATGAAACAAGGATGTCAGTTACTCGTTTTGGCCACAACCCTAGCGAGTCAATTTGTCTTAGCGGAGGAGAAAACGCCCGAAACGCCAAACTGGAAGGCTAATGTCGAGTTTGGTTATGTCGCTACCTCGGGAAACACGGAGACAACCAGTATTAATGGCGGTTTTTCAGCAGTCTACGAAGTGGAAAAATGGCGTCATGCAATTGACATTAAGAGCATATTTGGATCTGCTGAAGACTCCACTACATCAGATGTGAAAACCAATGCTGAGAAGTATTTCATAGAAGGCAAGACAGACTATAAATACTCAGAGACAGGCTATGCTTTTGTTTTGGCCAACTATGAAGATGACCGGTTTTCAGATAATGACTACCAGGCTTCAATTGCTATTGGTCGAGGTTTTGGATTCAAACCATCAGAAACGTCTAAATTAGATTTAGAGCTTGGTCTTGGTTATCGAGAAACCAAAAAGAAAGCGACTCTGTTATTGCCGGAAGAAAGCATTGGCGAGTCAATTGCGAGACTTTCAGCGGCTTATGAATGGCAAATTACTAAGAGCTCAAAATTTGAGCAAAAGCTATCAACCGATATTGGTGAAGATAGTACCGTCACTAAGTCTTACTCAGGATTGAGTGCTAATGTAGCCGAAAACTTAGCGCTAAAATTGTCCCTCACTGCAACACACCAGTCTGAAGTCCGCGGTGATGCGGAAGATTTAGACACAGTGACAGCGGTGACCGTTGTTTACAACTTTTAGGAACTAAAGAGCCAGCAATTTAGCAATAGCAAGCCGAGTACTTTCTCGGCTTTGTTTTATTCCTACAAATTCAAACTCATCAATGATAGTTAACCAGTCTTTCTGCTGAATTAACTTAGCGAAAAGAATTTCTTTTTCATTAACTGATAATTTCTCAGCAGTATATTTGGTATCAGCTAAATATGAAAAACAGAGATTAAACAGACTCCATTCTACCATTTCATAACTTCTATTCCTTAGCACTAATTGTTTAGCTTCCGTAAGAAATCTATCAAGTACATCTTTAGAAACTCTTGGTTGATGAATACCTATTTGAAGTTCGAAAATAATTATCATGGTGCTAACTGGTACTTTCTTGAAGCTGTTACCTGTTGAATATTTGAATGCATCGTTAAAATATTCAGTGGCGTTTAAAACTGTGGTTTGTGCGCCTTTATTCGAATGATTTATTAGCCGAAGAAAGTCTCCAGCATGGTATCCGCTAGACGAATCTTTGGTCAGCGCTATGCGTATCGCGTTGAATCCAGCCCGGTACCAGAATTTTACTACGTTAGGCGCCAAAGCAAAACTAGCACCAAGAATATCAATATGGTTATTCTTCGCCTCAGATTCGATATGAGCTAACAGCTTAAGTCCGATTCCATTTCGCTGGAACCTTGGATTAACCGTAACTCTCATAACCCGCCAATAAGAATGAATTCCTGCAGTAGAATCGCCTTTATATGCGATCAGCGATTGTGGGAGGAGATCACCTTTTAATCTTAATTTGTTTTGAGCAATTGCGTCAATTTGTTCGGGCAACAGCTTTCCTTCAATATTTACCAGAGCTGTGGCAATTACAGAATTTTGATAGCTGGCAATAAACAGTCTCGTTTCTGGGCTTGAGAGTATCCGTTCTAAATCACTGGGTCGTGTTTGATAATGTGCTGATACTAGTAGTCCGTAGATCTCTCGAAGTAAGTAGTCATCGGTATTCAGAGTTTCTTTTGGTATGTATTGATAGGTTACATCGGATAAATTAGGTTTGCTTAACACCATAAGTGTCTTCGCTGAAGTATCAAGGTTAATTCGACTATCAAGAATAAACGATTGATTAATGAGTTTTTCTAGCTGATCGTGTTCGACCCATCGTATTGGTCGATTCAGATTGCAAAGTTTCATTTGTGGAAATCTAGCGGATAAGAATTCCATAAATCGAATGGCAAATCCTTGGCCGTTGCCTTCGTAACCATCAATGGTGGTCGCTAAAGTAATTCGATTGAAGTTCTTACAAAACGTCTTTAATATTTGAACGGGTACTGTTCCAGCTTCTTCAACAATGAGCAAACAGCCCTTATTCGCTTGACTCTGTACCTGGTCAAGTGCAAGGAATTTTACTGAATCTAATAAAAGGTTTTCTACTCTTTGAGTAGACTCCAATAGCGCTGTGAGACGCAACCTGATGTGCTTAAATATAATCGAGCTCTGGTTTTGTTTTGAACAAGTGATCACAACGGATTCGAATCCTTCGAAGATCAGCTCGGCAACGGCAATACCTAGGGCAGCTGATTTTCCTCTCCCTCTATTAGCTTGTATTACAACAGGACGCCGGCTGTGGCCGAGTGCGCAACGCTTGATTTTTTCAACTATGGACTTTTGTTCTTTGAACAAATCACCGCTATTAATCGATAGTGACGAATTTAATATTGAGAAAGACTGTTTGAGTTCGTTTTGAATCTCGAGGGATAAGTTGTCGTCAGTGTGATTAGTTTGGTGGTAGTTTAAGTTATTGAAGGACACAAGCCTCGTTAACAAGGCGCTGTTTTGTTTGACGGCCACTGTTGAACTTGGACTATTTGTATGATTTAGTAACTCTTTAGTAATGACTAAATAGAGCGTTCCACCACCAACTAAAGTACCACACACCGCACAAAATGAATTAGCGTCAAACGAGAAAGTGGCGTCATAGATAAGATTGTTAAATTCTTGCCCCAAGAACTCGTACACATGTTGATAATTACATTGTTGAATATTTTCGTTAGCTAAGTCAGCAGTTTCTATGCTCTTGACTTGTGTTGGCAGAGACGAAACATAGAGAGAGCGGGATTTTCTTGCCTGTTGTAGACGGAGAAGGTTAATCGCTTCTTCTGTACTACAAACAATCTTGATATCTCTGGATTTATTCCAATTTTCTTGCATTTGATAGTGATATTCAGTGTTTTGAAGAATTATACATAATAATGGCTATTCTTGTTCTAAATAAGGAGCAGCAAATCTGTGTGTATCCCAAAATACCTAGCAACTTTTAATTTTCTTCCACCTTAATTGTTGCAACTGTCTATTTTTTCGGTCAAATTCAGCTGCTTTTTGTTTAACCACAAGGCTTTTCTCGATGTCTGATATTTGTGATTTTATTTTACTACAGGCAGAGACTGCTGAGGTTTTACGTTTTCGACTTTTATTAACTTTCTTCATTTTTAAAAACTTAATTTCGGGTGTTTTAATGAGCTTTACTTGTTGGACTTCAGTCCGTTGAAATTGTATTGAAGAAATATCTTGAGGGGGCATATCCGAAAAATGAATTCGACCACTTGAATCGGTCCATTGATGTATCTCTTTTGAACTAACCGTAAGCGACAAGGAAGAGCATATTAAAGTCACTACTAAAATGAGTCTTGTAGGGTGTAAATAATTTCTATTGATTATTGCTATCATTGTACTTCCTTGTACATTGGAGTGAAGTGACCGACTTGATGATTCAAACCGGTCACCGTATATTACGAAAAAGCGCGTCAACTATTTAGTAGCAATAACTTAATCTTTTGTGAGAAATAGTCTAATCGTAAAGCAATCAACTGTGAGTTGCGTACTGTCGACTTGAGTAGACTATTTCGCACCTAGTATAAAAATTAGGTTTTAAATGGCGACTAGCATTGTGGTTGTTATTAAAACCATTTTTTATAATTAATCTTTATGTAACTAGTTTTCCCGCGCTTAAGCCGATACAATTCCTCCCAGGAGAGTAGAGTTATTCGACTAATCAGAAAGATTTTCAGAACAATTTAAAGTAAAGCGACTGAGTCGCCTAAAGTGAAGTGAGTAAAAAGATGGAAACGTTAGACAAAATCAAGTCTCAAATTGAAGAAAATAAAGTTATTATTTATATGAAAGGTTCACCGGAAGCTCCTCAATGCGGGTTCTCGGCTCAAACAGTGCAGGCATTGATGTCTTGTGGTAAAGAATTCGCCTATGTTGATATCTTGCAAAACCCTGATATAAGAAGTGAACTTCCAAAATTTGCAAATTGGCCAACATTTCCACAATTATGGGTAAACGGCGAGCTTATTGGCGGGTGCGATATTATTATGGAGATGCATCAAAATAGTGAATTAGAGCCGTTGATAGCGTCAGCTTGATTTAGTCTATGACACTTGTGGATTAGCATTGATTAATATTGCTGGTGCACAGGTGTTTCGTTTTGAACCTATACCGACAGCCTGCAACAACGAGTCATGTCATAGTTAAAGCCATCCATTAGGCTTATCTAAACAAATTACGCCAATAGCGACGAAATATGCGTCATTCCAGCATTCTTATATCCATGGGCTTCATTCTTAATGGCCTCGAGCACTTTATCCAAACTCTTTTCGCTTGATTCCTTATCTTTTTGACTTAAAGTTTCTGATTTCTGATCAGTTTGATTCTGCTTATACATTTGATTCCCTTATATGTTTTTATTGTTCTTTGTTGTAAATTCAAAGTCATTAAAGCTCAACGCAAGTTACGCGACGGCGTCAACCTTCAGATTATCAGATAGTCCGAAAAAATGTTTTGCAGCGTTGTTAATTTTCTGTGCAATCAGCTTGTCTGAACGCCAATCTTCGGGAAATGAACCAATAAGGGCAATGTGAGATTCGCTGACGAGAGTATCTATTTTCGATTTAGCTTTCACATCGGTAACAACGTGAAAATTAGCGAGTTTTGAGCAATCTGTGCCCAAACATATTAATCCGTCATCTTGGGTATACCACTTCATAGTGTGCCTCATCATTAACTGCGAGTTCACATATTAAGCTTTTAATAATTGGTAAGAACTTAATTTGCAAACTTCCTGACTGAAATAAGAATAGCAGAGGGGCGTATTGATTTTGAGACGAAATTCACAGTTTAAAGGGAAAATGAAGTCTGTGGAAGGGGCAGCTATTTAATACAAAGAGATAGCGGATTATATTAAAGTAAATTCTAAGATATAAGCGTCCTTTTGTTACAGTTTTCTAACGAATCTGATAGCGATCTGATTTAGCTGACCTTATAATTCTCTCCAAACATTTCGCTTTTTGTTTATAACAACACAAAGTGAGCTCATTTTGAAACAAATAGAAAAGGCAATAATAATTTGCACTCTGACATAAAATCGTATCCGGACATCAAATCGAAAGTATTCTGGATAACTGGGGCTTCTTCAGGAATTGGCAAGGAATTAGCTATCCAATTATCTAAACTAGGCGCTCGATTAATCTTGTCTTCACGCAACGAAGGTGAATTGCTAATGCTTAAAAATCGATTAGCTAACGATAAACACCTTGTTTTACCAATGGATCTTTCAGTATCTTCCCAAATTAGCGACGCCACTACCTACGTGAAAACTCAAGTAGGAATTGTGGATTATTTAGTCAACAATGCAGGAATTAGCCAGCGTTCGTTATGTTTAGATACGTGCGACGAGGTTGATAGACGAATAATGGAAGTCGATTATTTTGGAACCATAAAGTTAACGAAATTAGTGACCCAACAAATGGTTGAAATTGGCAAGGGGACCATCATTAATATAGCGAGTATAGCGGGTAAGGTCGGTTCCCCTTATCGAAGTGCTTATTCCGGCGCTAAACATGCTCTTATTGGTTTTATGGACTGCTTAAGAGCAGAAGTTGCTGAAAGTGGGATTAGGGTCCTAGTGGTCTGTCCCGGTTGGATACAAACAAATATTAGCAAAAATGCGCTGACTGGCAATATGACGAAATTTAACCGGACCGATCAAGAAATAGAATCTGGTATTCCTGTTGATAAAGCGGTTGCCAAACTTATTAAAGCGATTTGTTCAAAAAAAGAAGAGGTTGTAATCGCCACTGGCATGCCTTGGTTGGCGTATCATGCGAGACGACTATTTCCTAACAAATATCATCGACTATTAAGAAAGATATACAAAAAAAAATAACACGGAGAATTCTATGTTTAAGAAAATTCTAATCTGGCTATTTATCATTATACTGCTTTCAATAGCAGGTATTGCTGGGTTTGGTGCACATGTTTGGTATGGAAAGCCCGTCTACATCAATCATTTCTTTAATCGATTTGCGTTAAAGATGGTTTTGGAAAGCCCTGAAACATTGACTTCATTGCACTTTCTAGAGTCAATGGGTATCAATGGCCACAACGCCCACTTAGACGATGCTAGTCCTGAATCGACAGAGCAGTTTTTTGAATACCTTTCAGGTGAATTACAAGTTCTCAATGCTTACGACGACGAATCACTTAACTCAGAAGAGTTAATGTCTAAGAAGATAGCGACTTATTTATTAGAATTAGCGAAGGACGCTGAAAAGTTCAAATATCATAATTATCCAGTTAACCAGCTGTTTGGAGTTCAGAACGGTTTTCCTACTTTTATGGAATCTCAACATCAAATTAATGATGTGGAAGAAGCTGAATTTTACATTTCTCGATTGAAAGAGCTTCCTCGAAAGTTCGACCAAGTTTTAGACGGTCTTAAAATACGTACCCAAAATGGTATCATCCCGCCAAAATTTGTCATAGAGCGGGTAAAAGAGGAAATGGGGGACTTTACCGCTACTGACCCAATGGAAAATATCCTTTACGTTTCATTTAATGACAAACTTGACGATCTTGAAGGTATTACTTCCGAGGATAAAGAGCGATTATTGTCTAGCGCCAAGCGAGCAATCGAAGAGAATGTGTATCCAGCATATGTTGAAATGACGCGTTATTTTGAAGGTTTAGGTGATAAGGCAACTACCGATGATGGCTTTTGGAAATTACCACAAGGTGACGATGCCTATCGACTTGCGTTAAGGTTCTTTACAACAACAGATTATACTCCTGATTATATTCATAATGTAGGTCTCAAGGAAGTTGACCGAATTCAAGCTGAAATTCTACTTATTTTGCAAGCTGAATCTATTGACACGTCTCAAGGATTTGAAGTTGCTATAAACGTTTTAGCAGAGAATGAAAGGTTTTATTATCCCGATAGCCAAGAAGGGAGACAACAGATTTTAACTGATTACCAATTGATAATAGATGAAATTGACTCCGGCATGGAAAAAGCGTTTCGGGTGAAAGCCAAAGCGGGCGTAGAGGTTAAGCGAATCCCTGAGTTTAAAGAAAAAACCAGTCCTGGCGCTTATTACAACGGCCCCGCAATCGATGGTTCTCGACCCGGCGTTTTTTACGCAAATTTATATGACATTAAAGCGACACCTAAATATGGTATGAGAACCCTTGCCTATCACGAAGCTGTACCGGGGCATCATTTTCAAATAAGTGTCGCTCAAGAATTGGAAAACGTTCCTTTATTCCGAAAATTTGCTCCTTTTACAGCCTATGTCGAAGGTTGGGCGTTATACGCTGAAAGGGTAGCATGGGAGTTAGGTTTCCAAGACAATGCTTTTGACAACGTTGGGAGGTTGCAAGCGGAGCTATTTAGAGCAGTTAGATTGGTGGTTGATACAGGAATCCATTCAAAACGATGGACTCGTGAACAAGCCATCGATTATATGGTTAAGAATACCGGAATGGCTAAATCAGATGTGGTTTCTGAAATTGAACGCTACATTGTTATGCCAGGTCAAGCCTGTGCCTATAAAGTAGGCATGATGAAGATCTTGGAGCTGAGAACCAAAGCCAAAGAAGCCTTAGGAGATAAATTTGATATCAAAGACTTCCACGATGTAGTGCTTGTTAATGGTGCAGTACCCCTCGATATTTTGGAGATATTTATCGACCGTTATATTGCTGAAAAACAGAGCTAGATGAGTATTTACCGATGCCCTGAACGAATACAGCAATTAATCCAATGCTAATCTATAATATAACATAGGTAAATACTCTTTCAGGCCATAATAGGAAGAAGCTATGTCTAATGACTTAGATGATTTGAGGCGCGAAAGGAGAAAGTTCTCAGAGCGTGCGGTCAAAGTTCGTTTTATTGACAAGACTAGTGACAATACGGCTAAAATCTTTCGATGTTGCAGTCAGGATATCTCTGCGGGTGGCTTAAAACTCGTATCACAATCGCCTTTAGCGCTTGGGTTAGAGGTTCCAATGGAGATTGATTTAGGCGAAATGTGGGCGGTTATTGAGGTTGTTGCACAAGTTAAGTGGTGTTTAGAAGTAGATGATTTACCGACATATTTTATTGGTATTAAATTGGTTGATATCCAACAATCAAATTTTCAGGTTTGGAAAAAATTCGTAGCAAACCTATAAAACACAAGGTTATTATTTAAATAAACCTTATAAAAAGAAAAGCGGGAACTATGGATATAGATGGACGAAAACAAACGCGTCACACGCGTGAAGAGACAATATTTATTGAAATCCTATCAGCAAGTCGTGAAGCTGCCACCGACAATATTTTACTCGAATGTACGACTCAAGATATATCGCCAGATGGTTTAAAAATCAGAGCGGAGCATCCATTTATAGTTGATTCAATTCTAGAACTTTTGATTTCGTTTGAGAGTGGAGGTTATAAATTTTTGCTAACTGGACAGGTCAAGTGGAATACTATCAATGACGAAGGTGATTCAATCGCTGGTTTTGAAATAATCGAATCAGAACATTCGGACTATCTAGTTTGGCGGAATATGTTTGCTGAAATAGCTTAGCTGGCTAAAGGCTAAGTATCTGACTCGAACCCCTGAATAGTATGGTGATAAAGCGGCCGTTCTTAGCAGATAAAAAACCGATATTTGACTTCTACGAGTGAAATCGTATATTGTGGCAGAAGATCTTAAAGAAAATTAAAAGAATAAGAACTTATGAGAACTAAAGTCAAACCAACAGGTGCTGAACTCGAAGTACTCCAAGTGCTATGGCAAGCAGGTCCTAGCACGGTACGGGACATTCACAATGCCCTAAGAAAAACCCACTCCACAGGTTATACCACTGTTCTTAAAATCATGCAGATCATGCATGAGAAAGGTCTGCTGGAAAGAGACGCTTCCGCAAGAGCTCATATCTACGCATCACTTGTCACCAAAGAAGATACTCAAGGTCAATTTGTAAATGATCTTGTTTCTAAGGTATTCGCAGGTTCCACATCTCAATTAGTGGTCCGAGCGTTATCTGAAAAATCCAGCAAAAAAGAAATTGAAGAAATAAGAGCGGTGTTAAATCGACTTGAAGGCAAGTAAGCGATGGAACTTCTGTTTGGCTTTTTATCGAATCATTTAATCTCAGATATAGCATTAACACTGATCCATTTTATTTGGCAAGGTGCGTTGCTCGCTGCGATTATGTGGGGCGTACTTGCTGTGATCCCCAAAAACTTGTTCCAGTTAAGGTATCGAATCGCCGTTTTCGCGCTAGTTATCGCTGTCTGTTTACCAATTATTACTTTCAATTATGTCGACAGTTCAAACCTTAACCAAGTTCGAGTCACTGATTTAACGGGCCAATCTAGTATTTTGTCTGATGGAAATAATAATTTAGAAGGGCAAGACGTAGGAGTTCACTCTCGACAAATCAATCTAAAGAATCTCAATAACTCAGAAAATGAATATCGAGAGTTTCTCAGTTACGTATTAGTTATTTGGATGTTCGGTTGTTTCTTTATGAGTTTGAAATTTGTAATGGACCTAAATCGAACATTTAAATTAACCAAAGAAGGTGTAGCTCAAGTCAGTGATGAAGTTCAAGATATCGTTAATAATCTTTCGAAAAAATACAACATTAGCAGAACGGTTACAATCCTAAAATCAAAAACGGTGAATGTTCCTGTAGTAATTGGGTGGTTAAGACCAGTGGTGCTTCTGCCAATAGCAATTACTATTGGATTAGAAAGAAATCACTTAGAGTTGATCATTGCTCATGAGTTGGCGCACATCAAACGCGTCGATTTTGCAGTCAACTTACTGCAAAATATTGTACAGATATGTCTTTTCTTCCATCCTACTGTTTATTGGATCAACAAGGTCATAAGGGATGAGCGTGAATACATATGTGATCAACTAGCGGTTGAGGTTGTTGGAAACGACGAAAGCGCTAAGATAAATCTCGCCAAAGCATTGTTAGGTACTGAAGAGTTAAGAGAAGGTAATCTTTCACTGGTTGCGGTCTCAGCATCAGGTGGAATGCTTAAACATCGAATATCACATATTTTGGACAGTCAGTACAAACCAGCCACCTCGATAAGAAGTGTTCTACTTGGCTTGTTTGTTTTTACTTTTAGCTTTGCAGCTCTGTCTACGACTTTAGACTTCAGTCAAAACGCTTCTTACACTGATTTGGTGGTACAAGACCAGACAGTTAACTACACGATTAACAAAGAAACCACCATACCAGAAACTAGTTTTGTAACCTCTCCATTTCAGAATACCCTGAAGATAGACTCGGCCTCTGTACAAGAATCTACTCAAAATATTGGCTTACAAGATACCAACTCTTTTGAGTTAATAGCCTTCAAATCTGAAGGTGAATCTAATAATTTGGAACCAGACAAAGCGATTAAAACTGTCGGTGACGCTGGATCTATACATCCAGTTGGCTCTACAGTTGAAAGAGACTCTAGTACCACAACGAAAGTAGCACCGTTAGTGACAGCTATTAATCGTTCTGGATCTAAGAAACAAGCGTTGGGTGAACAATTAAGCAAAGCTTCTGATCTTGTTACAAATAATACAATAAAACAGGGGAACATTGCCGAGCTGAGTGTTACAAACAACAAATCGGATATTGCACCCAAAACGGCTATTAAAGACAGGTTGTTCAACAAATCGAGGGTTGAAGAAGAATTATTCGTAGAAATGTCTTCGAAGCCAGTCGGTGAGTTGTATTCAATACCAAATTTCGTACCCAAAGAGCATAGAGCTAAGATGAGGGTTGCTTCGTTAGATCTCAAATCTGCGACGAAATTTGCAGAACCTAAAGCTATCTTTACACCCTATCCAAAATACCCACGAAGAGCTTGGTCAAAAATGGTTAATCAAAAAGTACACGTAGATTTTGAAATAGGAACTGACGGAGCGGTGGTGAATGTCAGCGTGGCCGAGGGGACCGTTCGATCATTTGCTCGCGAAATTAAACGAAAACTCAAGCTGTGGCGTTATGAGCCAGCCATACTGGCAGGCCGAAAAGTAACACATTCAACCTCTGTATTATTCGAGTTTGAAGCCCCTCAAAAGAAAAGAATTATCCCTATTCAAACAGGCAGCCGTATAAAACGATTCTAGTTGATTGCGGCGCACTTATACGCTAAGTTATTGGATACTTGTGAAATTATCTAGGCACTTGCCTCGGAAGTTCTAATGTTTAAAAAGTTCATAGTCATTTTAATCCTCTTTAGCGTGGTTGTCGCTGGATTACAGTTATTCGGCGGAAGAGATTTTACTCAAGTACCGACCGCTTGGGATAAATACCAACATGGTGGTGGATTCACAAATCTGATTAAAGATGTAGGAATTATCTTTTCTGGTGACGAAATATCAGTGGGAGGTCTCGCGACTGCCAAACTAGCAGATCGACTTATCTATCGTTGGACCGATGAATATGGCATTGTGCATAATTCCGAAAGAATGCCAAATGTCGAAAAATACGAAGTGATCCGTATGGGCGATATTACGGTTGAAACGCAAGAAGCACTGGATGAAGAAGAGATCAAGAAAGCATTGCAGAACTAAAACTTAGAAATTGCGGGAATTATCCTTATCGGCGTTGAGCCGATTCCAATTCAATACCTTGCATTTTATACTCCCTCAATAAACGGGAATAAATTCCATCTTTATTTATACTTAGCCTGGTTAATTCTTCTCTTCTGCTTTGGTTTTTTAAGTAATACATAGGTTGAACCCGTGCCGCCATGTTTTGGCATTGCAGAGTGGAATGCGACTATTTGTTCTATTTGTCTTAGCCAATGGTTCACATAGGCTTTGAGTTTTGCTGGTTCTTTACTCCTTTCGCCTTTTCCGTGGGTGACTAAGAAACAACGGTAATCTTCTATATGTGCGCTATTGATTAACTTAAATATAGCATCCCTTGCTTCTTTAACCGTGTATCGATGCAAGTCAAGATGATAGTCAAACTGGTACTTCGCTTGCCTGAGATTCTTAAATACCTGAGGTTGAATACCGCTTAACTTGTAGCTTAGGATTTCGTTGGGTTCGACAGGCGGAACATCACCATCCGTTAGAAAATTAGCATAAGGGCTTTTTTTCTGAGTGGCAGCCTTTTGTCTATAACGATCATTTAACGCTGTGTCCTCTCTCTTTTGTATCGAAGAGTGCTTGTCTTGGGTCAGCTGTTTAACATCGTCCATTTCATCAAGAAAATTGGTAAAATTGTCATTTTCGTCGTTCATAGAATGTTTTTGTTCAACTAATTCGAGGATTAAAAGTGAGCGGTAGTCCAAATTATTCCAATCGCCCGGGCGTATTTCTAGTTGTTTGTGTGCAATTAGATTAGGTAATTACTATAATAACTAAATAGCAGGTTTAATCCGAGAATTTTGTAATGATAGATGGAAAATTTGATGTGGTCTTTAGAGGTCAAGTTATTCGAAATATGGATATTGACCAGGTTAAAGCCAACCTAGTCACTATGTTTAAATCGACCCCAGAGGGTGTAGAGCGTTTGTTTGGCGGAAACGAAGTTGTTGTTCGTAAATCCCTAGATTACGGGACAGCGATGAAATATCAGTCCGCATTGAAAAAAGCAGGGGCATTAGCACTTATTAAAGAAGTAGAAATAGCACAGGAGGCCGAATCTAAACCGGTGGCTAGGCCTGAGCCTGTTGTTACCCAATCTCCAGGTCGAGCAAGTTTTACAGCCGTAGACAAGCCAGCATTCGGTGCATCGAGCGATATTGCTTCAAACGCAAGTTCTGGTTCCGATATTAATACTAAACCTGACTCACAAATCCAAACTCGTGCAACGGCGCACTCTGAACCGCAAAGTACAGCTACCAATGGCGTTGTTTCTAAAGATACTGTCGTTTCCAATGATGATGAAACGACGGCAGGGAATTACAGCTTAGCTGATGCCGGCGCACAAATTATGCCTGATAAGGTGTATGAAAAACGTAACGTTGATACAAGTGACTTATCCTTGGCAGATGCAGGAGAGCGGCTGTTGCCGAAATCTGAACCTGAAAAGCACGTTCAGCCGTCAATCGACCATCTTAAACTCGAAGACTAATTGCTAATCTGACACTTGGGTCGTTAAGAATCACTCTAGTGGTCCTACCAAAATGGCACTAGTGGCCGATATCAAGTCTATTACCTGTAATGGTCATACCAAAGATTCGTTGCGCCAGCTACTGCAACGGGCATTACCAAAATATTTACCACCGGAATCATAGTGAAAAGCATCACAAAGACCCCAAAACCAAGAGGGCCACGTCGATATCGACTCAATTTATCAAGGGTTTGTCTAAAGCTACGTTGATGATTGTCTTCAGGGTAGTCGATGTACTGAATCGCAGACATCCAGCTGTTAAATAGAAACCAAATAATCGGTACTATAGGCGATATGGGAGTAAATAATAGGATTCCACAAAATATCGCTCTGGGTAAATAATAGGCCAGTTT